>NZ_JBALOP010000015.1:0-9797 GCF_036962685.1 Bacillus sp. JJ1566
ATTTGTTTATTCTCTAATTAATAATCAAGATGAAATAAATAAAATAATTGAACAAGCCTTGATTAAATCATCTAATACCCTTCCAGGCGGGAATAAGACTGTTTATTTATTTCCTCCTAATCCGGATGACATGTATGATATCAATCTAATGGGTGGAACTGCTGCGATAGCAGTTAAGGATGTAATCATAATACAGATTGATCCATCTTCATTTAATTTGGATTTGTTGGAGTATAGTGTTGCACATGAATATCATCATACTATTTATATGGAGGGCGGAAATGTAAACTGGAAGAACACTGTATTAGATTCAATAATTCTCGAAGGTAAAGCGGACACTTTTGCCAAAAGTCTTTACCCCGATATTAATATACCGTGGATTGAACCACTTTCAGCCCAAACAGAAAAAGAGGTGTGGGAAAATTTAGAAGATGATTTATGGTCAATCGACTCATTAATAAAAAACGATTATTTTGGAAATCCAAACAAAGGAATCCCCCATTGGACCAACTACAAGATTGGATACCAAATAGTGAATTCCTTTTTAGAAAAGAATCCCACCACCCCGGTCAGAGACTGGACACTATTATCTGCGGAGGAGATTTTTTCAAATAGTAAATATGGAGATAGTATTTCAAAATAAAAGTTTATTTAGGTTCTTGCAAAGGAAGAGACATTCTGACTTTGCTTTTTTGTTTTGCATTTTCTGTCTACTTAATTATAAAGCTGTTTTTTTCTTCTTCTATCCTGCCCCGATAGTTGAATAACATCTCTCATTATTTTAAAAGAAATATCCATAAAATCTATTTTATAAATAAGAAATTGGTAAAAGACTTGGCACCGTTTTAACATATGAATTAGCAAAGGTACACAAACTTCTGTCACCTTTATAAGAGAGGTGCGAATTAGGGTACTATTTTACTCATAATTACCTTAATTATCCCATTATACCATTAAAAAGAGGCAGTCAAATTCATATGCGAATTCGACTGCTAATTAATGTTTTATTTAACTTTTTGTACTCGAAAACAGAACCCGTTACTGTTCCCCAGTCCTTTTACACTTTAGTTAATTGTGGATCAGGACCTATATTCGTGATATATAATCGCAGATATATTGTAAATCTTCAAAAGCAGCTGAAGTTATATGTTATACATCTAAAATAACAATGTAAATATACACGTTTATTTACAGCACAAAGACTTTGGTTAAGCACCTACATAGTAATGCTTATTTAGCGATCGCTTCTATTAATGGTTTTAACCAATCATGTAAGTCAGTAAATTCAAAGCCTTGCTTTGTTGCTTTTTCATTTGTCATATACCATGAATCTTCAACTGCATATGGAGACATTATTTCCTGGTTTTCCGTAATAGAGATGTTTGCTGTTTTGCCTGTAGCCTCTTCGACAAGATTGATTAAATCAGACAAAGAAATTTTTCCGTTTGCAGTTGCATTATACGGACCTTCTACTTCTTTAGTTACGCCTGCCCATTTTAAAAATTCTGCAGCTTCGGTAGCTTGAATGAATGACATTTCTGCGTTCATATTGACAAAACAAATTGGCTCTCCTTTTGATACTCGATTGACATAAAAATGTAAACGGTTAGTATAATCATCCTCTCCCATAACGATAGGAAAACGCACTGCAACTACCGGAAACGTTGCGTATTTAAAGAAAACAGCTTCAGCCTGACGTTTTCCTTCTCCGTAGATGAAATCTTTGTTGTCTCCCATCTTGATTTCATATGTATACGGGTCAAAATCACTCTCACTTTTCACCTTCCCATCCAACGTGTAAGTGGAAAGGGTCGAAGTGAATACTAGTTTACCAATTTTCCCATTGAAAATTTCACAGAATGTATATGCAGCGTTTGGAGAATAACAAATATTATCATAAACAATGTCAAAAGTTCTACCCTCGACTTTTTCCAAAAGTTCCTCTTTATTTTCACGGTCTGCGATTATATGCTCAACTTGTTCACCAAATGGATTACCTGACACACCGCGAGTGATAATTGAAACATTATGCCCATCTTTAAGTAACAACTCTACTAACTTCCGACCAAAAAAACGTGTGCCACCAAATACTAAAATATTTTTTTTCATACAATTCTCTCCTCTACTGATCACTTTGCCATTAAAATGAAACCTACAACTACTTTATTTCTGCATTCTCATATCAATTCCTTTTAAAAAATACCACAAAATGAATGGGGCTGTCCGAAAGGGTCTAATCGTGGAACAAAAAAAAATTATAAACGAAATTAGACCAATCTCATCATGGAGATTGGCCTTTTATCAAATCCCAACCCCCAGTACTTCAACGCTTAAGTACACTGGGGGTCAGGCCCTTTAATTTTCATTATTAGTGTACTAAAGTTCGTTTCAGAAATTCTCTAGTACGACTCTGCGTTGGATTAATGAAAATCTGCTCAGGACTTCCTTCTTCCGCAATAACTCCCTTGTCCATAAATACGACGCGATCAGATACTTCTTTTGCGAATTCCATTTCGTGCGTTACGATCAACATTGTAAGACCAGAATCAGCGAGTTCCTTCATGACTTTTAGAACTTCTCCTACCATTTCTGGATCAAGCGCTGATGTTGGCTCATCAAATAGCATCACATCTGGTTCCATGGAAAGTGCCCTTGCAATCGCGACGCGTTGCTTTTGCCCACCGGATAATTGCTTTGGTTTGGCATTAATATATTTGTCCATGCCAACAACCTTCAAGTATTTCATCGCTACTTTCTCGGCTTCTTCCTTGGAGCGTTTCAGTACCTTTACTTGTCCCACTACACAATTGCTAAGGACATTATGATTATTAAACAAGTTAAATTGTTGGAAAACCATCCCTAAATGTCTCCGATAGGTAGCGACATCATGCATGTCATCCAATATATTTTCACCCTGATAGATAATTTGTCCGCCGCTTGGTCTTTCTAATAGATTAATACAACGAAGAAGAGTTGATTTACCAGATCCAGAGGAACCGATGATGGAGACTACTTCTCCTTTATTCACTGAGAAATCAATATCTTTTAAAACTTCATGAGTTCCGAAGGATTTGCTTAAATGTTGAATATCTATAATCTTTTCCATTTTTATCTCCTCCTTCTATTGCTCTTGATTTACTTGTATTGGTCTATCGTTCCCAATCATCGTATAGTTATCAGAGCCATCTAATTTTTTTTCAAAATATAGAAGTATTCTTGTCACAATGAAGGTCATTACAAAATAAATCATACATGCTACGAAAAATGATTCAAAATATCTAAAATTATTTCCTGAAATCGATTTTGTCACGAAATATAATTCTGTCACTGAAATCACGTTCAGAACGGACGTATCTTTAATATTAATGACAAATTGATTGCCAGTTGCAGGCAGAATATTACGAATAACCTGTGGCAATACAACATTCCACATCGTTTGGAAATGATTCATTCCAATCGCATGTGCTGCTTCAAACTGTCCTTTATCAATCGAAACAATTCCACCACGAACATACTCAGCCATATATGCTCCTGTATTAATCGATACAACAATAATCGCTGCAACAAACACATTCATATCTATGCCAAATGCTAATGCAGAACCATAATAAATAACCATCGCTTGTACAATCATCGGTGTTCCACGGAAGAATTCAATATAGATTGAAAGGATTACATTAATCACTTTTAAAAATATCTTGTTCACTCCACGTTCAGGCATTGGAATTGTGCGAACCACTCCAGCTAACAATCCGATTATTGCCCCAAAGACCGTCCCAATCAAAGCAATCAAAAGTGTTACACCAGCACCACGAAGGAACATTGGCCAGTTTTCTGTGATTATTCGAATGACCCACTCAAAACTCATCTTTTTTCCTCCTTTACTCTTTAAAACCGACTGTAGTTTGATAAACAGTCGGTTTGAAGTAACTTTTATTGTGCTGCTGGTTGATTTTTAATTGCTGAATCCATAATGCTTGTACGTTCCTCTTCTGAAATACCTGCTAAAGCTTCATTGATTTTATCTGTTAATTCACTGCCCTTTTTAAGTCCGACAGCAATTGCTGTATCATCTTCTGAAGTTGTAAAGCCTTCTTCAAACTCAACCATGACAAAGTTCTCATTTGCAGATGAAGCACTAATTCCTTCAGGACGCTCTGAAATGTATCCATCAATTATTCCTGATTCAAGAGCAACTCTCATTGCCGGGAAGTTGTCCATCGCCGTTTTCTTATCTACACCTTCTATTTGATCAATCACTGAATAGTGGAAGGTATTTAATTGAGCTGTAATTTTTGCTCCCTTGAAATCTTGAATAGAAGTGGCATTTTCAAATTTGCTGCCTTTCTTCACGACCATTACTAGATTTGATGTGTAGTAATTATCTGAAAAATCGATTGCTTCTTTACGTTCTGCAGTCGGTGACATACCAGCTAAAATTGCATCAATTTTCCCAGATGTTAATGCTGGTACAAGGCCATCCCACTCTGTTTTAACAATCACTAATTCTTTTCCTAATCCTTCAGCTACTTTTTTCGCAATTTCTACATCATATCCACCTGCATACTCTGCAGATCCATCGATTTTTACTGCACCGTTGGAATCGTCGTTTTGAGTCCAGTTGAATGGCGCATATCCTGCTTCAAGGCCGACCTTAAATGTATTATCCTCTGATGAACCGGAATTAGAACTATTACTTGTCCCACATCCTGCTAATAATAAAATGCTTGAAATCAGTAAAACTATGAATAATGATAACTTGTTTCTCATAATGAATTTCCTCCTATTTTTTGATAATTTTCGACATAAAAAAAGCGACCTGAGATGTACTCAAGTCGCTGTATAGCTGCCCTAAAGTCCTCTCTTTTATCCCAAATGAGATAGCACAACTCAATAAACTGGGGGTTTATTGAGACAGTCCTGCAGCTCTTAACTACAGACCCAGCATGTAATACTGAGAATATTACAAACTTCGGCGACATTTCCTTCTCCTTAGCATCACTGCTTCTCAAGCTCCACTAAAGACTGTTAAATACCGCGCCTCTACCTCACTATTAAAAAGTGAGGTCTTATTCAATTATTTTTTATACTACAATAATACCTAACTATTAGTCAACCCTTTCATTTTAGCAATATCTAGTAATCCACTGTTTTCAACATCTCACATCAACAAAGACGGCGTTTATTGAATTTTAAAGACAACTTATTTAAAAGAGGTGCCAGATTTTTTGATAGATGTTAAGAAAAGTTTTGCAGTTTTCCTCCCCAAAACCACCCAAAGCCAGCTATAAAAAACGGAAAATAGTAAGATGAGAATAACTATTTTTTCATCAAATTCTCCTGTAACAGATGGGCCTAAAACAGGAAAATGAAATACATACAACAAAGCCATAATTCCTATTGCTAATGCAATGCCACCAAATAAAGTAATTGCGAGTCGGCTTTTCCATATCCTAAATGCTATCCCCAAGCTAATCCCTAATAAACCTGTAGTAAAAGGAAAAACAAACAACTCAGAAGGCTGAAAAATCATGAGTAGTAAAATCGTTATTACATAAGACATGATCCCAATCCTGATTGACATCATTGAGGACAGGAGAATTGGAAGAGTTGTTAACATACTGAAGACATAACCAAATCCTCCAAATACGCCTGCAGACTGAAAAATGGCTGCAAATGCAGCCAAAAATGCTCCAAACACAAGTTTGCTGGTTTTAGAAAATATTCGAAATTGAGGCTGCTCGTTTGCATTCATTAAAACCACCCCCTGTAAAAGTAAATGCCCAGGTGTTCAAAAATATGAAGGTGTTTTATTTAACAGGTTGTTGATTCTTGAAATAAGACTGTGAATTTGCAAAGAGTCATAATCGAATTCATGTCCGGACAATTTTTGCATATAAACGTTGGGGTAGTGATTAACGGTTAAAAAAGCAAGTGAAATCCAGGAATGAATATAATGAGTTAAAACAAAAAAGGTTGGACAGAATCCAACCTTTTATTATCATGTTTCATCTAAACTCGTTACACGTTGCAATCACAATCTATATTCTTAAACTAAGATTATCTTGGTTGTGAGCTACCTCCTGTAAGGTGAGCGTCAAACATATCAATGATTTCTAGGAATCTATCAGCTTCGCGGAAAACATGGTCTGCTAAAAGGGGATGGATGATGCTCTTTATTTTACATTGCTCAATTAAATCTCTGGCTGTTTTCTTGAAATCCCTAAGAGATGAGACTGACACCCGATTTTGGTCAAGGAATTGATCTAAAAGGGGAGCAGTTTGAGATTGCGGTTTCATAGATTCTAAATCCCTTGCTTGATACAGCAATTGATCAAAATCATTGCTGAAATTCCGTGCCAAATCTACCAGCTTCCTTTCGGACGGGTCAAGGAGATGACCAATAAATTTGGCATGGTCTGCCATTATCCTTAAGAAGAAAACATTCTCTTTAATAATGGCATCAGGAAGCGATTTTAATTTTCCTTCATTTAATTCTATTAATCGTTTTCGAAAATAATTTGCCTCCCTACTCGTATGGTCAACTAACAGCGGGAAATTATTTGCCCCTGGCAATTTACAGGTGAGTATTAATCCTAATATTTTCCGTTTAAAGGCGAAAATATTGGCTGCAGCTTGTTGTACTTCTGAATTAAATCTTCTTATTTGTTCCGGGTCAGTTTGATTATTAAAAAAATGTGCAGTTTGTTCGATGTGTTCAAATAATCGATAAAACTGATTTGCCTCCTGTATTAGTTGGGTGTCCTCTGCTCTAAAACCTAATCGAAGAAATAAAGAATGCTCTTTCATGATTCTAGCCCAGAAACGAATTTCATTTAAGGAACGTTCAACAAACAATCCAGATGTTACACCTGTATCCGCATGCAAGGCACCTTCCCTATTCACCCCAAAAACCTCCCAATAAAGCTTTATTTGTTCTATTTGTATTTACAGGAGCACTAAAATATACCTAACCAAAAGTCCATCCTTTGCTTTTCATGCAATTATTATTTTATTAAACAAACTAATTTCTACTTCTTTTCCAATGAACCCGAAGAAAATACACCTTTATGAAGTACAGCAGCGCGTTTTGGCAGACGTGCTACAGCTTCCGCTGAACAGCTTGCCGGAACGAGGATTGCCGTTGCTTCGTCACCAACCTTCGGCCAAATTTGAGCCCCAGTTTGATCTAATGGTGTAATTCCCCCTGTTGCGAGAGACATGGCACGGGATAAATTATATTCATTACTCCATCCATATAATTGGGCTGCAAGATGTGCTTTCTGAAGTATATCCCCTAACCCAAACGGTGACCAATGGTCTGTAATACTATCATTTCCAAGCAGGACTTCTACTCCTTGCTTTTTGAGTAATGGAATTGGCATAACAATTTTACCAATCGGTACAGAGGAGGCAATTGAGATACCAAGTGAAGCAAGGCGGTTTGTAAGTTCAATTCCTGCTTCCTCCGATAATGAAGCAAGTGAGAATGCATGGCTAATTGTAACCTTCCCCTTTAGTCCTGCCTCCTCTGTGAAATCAGCCAATCTATTAATCGCTCTTACACCCACTTCCCCGCCTTCATGGAGATGAATATCAATGCCCACATTATAGTCAACTGCGATTTGAACCATTGTTTCCAAAGACTTCTCCATATTTCCGTCAACAATGGTCGGGTCAAGACCTCCTACATGTGTTACTCCAAGCTGCATGGCATCTCTTAACAATCCTTCTACATTTGAACGAAGCAATCCATGCTGTGGAAAAGCTACTATTTCGTATGAAATTTTATCTGAATAATTTTCTAGTGCAATCTTTAATTTTTCTAGATTTTTCAAACCAACTGTTTGATCAATATTACAATGACTGCGAACAAAGGTTGAGCCGTAGCTAAGGATTAGTTCAATCAGTTTTTCCGCTCGTTCCTGGGCTGTTGGAAGTAACTTCGGAAGTAATTCTTCCTCTAAAGCAATCATGTCAAAGATTGTTTTCCGATTTGCCCCCGCTCTCCATGGACCTCCAAAATAGGTTTTATCTAGATGGATATGCATATCCTTAAGCCCGGGGAGAAGCAGCAGACCTTTCGCATCATAAATATCAATATCTCTTCTATAAGGTTCATATATCCCTTGAATTTTCGTAATTACACCATTCTCAATTTGGATATTTTGCAACTCTGTTTCAGTTTCAACAACCTGACCATCTTCATATATATATCCACTTTCTAGTCGAACATTTAAGAGTAGGCAGGAGTTCATTTTATGTAGTTTTTCTTCGAAAATATTTTTATCTTCCAATTGGGTACTCTCCTTTGTCTGAATCTATTTTTTTCCTAACAATTTTAGTGATTGTTCCTTGTGCAAGTGGTACAAGGGATTGGTTGGATCATATTTAATTGCATTCTCAATTGCTTCAACCGCATCCTTATGTCTTCCGAGTGACCTAAGGCTATTAGCTTTGTGAAAGGAGAAATCGTATCGATGCGGCTGGAGCGCCAAAAGCTTGTCCATCTCGGCGACGGCTTCCTCATGCCTGCCAAGTTCTCTTAAATAATTTGATTTATGGTACCGGTAAAAGGTTTCATTTGGATCAAGTTCACAAGCCTTATTATATTCAGCAAGTGCATCATCTGATTTCTTCATGAGTCGCAAGCAATTGGCCGTATAGAAATAAAAATCTAAGTCGTTTGCATCTATAGCTAGGGCCCTCTCAAATTGTGTTAGTGCCTCATCATACCTCTTTGCTTCTTGTAAAAAATACCCTTTGTAAAAATACAAATCTAAGTTCTCTAAGTCACTTTCAAGTCCATGATTCATAGTTTTAATAGCCTCTTCGTATCTATCTTCTTTGTAAAATGATTTTGCTTTTTTGATAATATTACTTTCTGCATATGCCCTGTTTAAGATTTTAACAACCTTTGGCTGATTGAGTTCTACTGCATGCTGAAGTGCAGACTTACCATCTCTATCTGGCAAGTTTACATCTGCTCCCGCTTCAACAAGAAGTTGGATTACTTCAGAATACAAACGGCCTCCATTTCCTAAAATAACTGCTTCTAATAAAGCGGACCAGCCTAGATCATTCACATGATTGACTGGGACCCCTGCATCTAAACAAAGTTGAACCGTCTTCAGATACCCTTTTTCACTGGAAGGTAGTAATGCCGTACCCCCAAATCGATTTACACTGTTAAGATCAGCGCCATATTTCAGCATCAAGCTTAAAATTTCGTGAAATCCGTTTGCACCCGCACAAATGAATGGAGTTAGCTGGGTAATATCTCTTGTATTAACATCACTTCCAGCTTCTAATAACAACTGAACAACTGCAACTTGATTATTTTGTGTAGCTGCCATTAAAGCTGTTCTACCACTCTTATCCTTATAATGAACGCTCGCTCCTTCTTGCAGAAGTCGCTTTACATTCTCCAATGCTCCATTTTCACTTGAAATAATAAGGTCCTTATGTAAGATTTTGTTTTGCATCGTACTAACTCCCTCAGTAACTTAATTGATAGTTCCACTGTAGGCATTTTTCTCCTACACATTGTAGTAAACATTTATAATTATACGATAATGTTAATCAGTAATTGAGTCTATCTAATTTTTCTTCAAGGAAAAGAAAAAACTGCCCTCCATTTCCAATGGTTTTTGAGGACAGTTTTTTGACCAAATTTTCCTAAAACAGATGGCCGAGAAGACCATAGGCAAAAATACGGAAATAAGTCCGAATACGTGTGTCATTCGGACAAAGAAGGAGAAAAATAGTGTGATAGAGTTCAAATCTACGATTCATTC
>NZ_JBALOP010000015.1:9958-10099 GCF_036962685.1 Bacillus sp. JJ1566
ATTATAGAACTAAGTCCAAATACGTGCATCATTCGGACAAGGAAATAGAAATATTGAGTCATAGAGTCCAAATCTACGCTTTATTCCGACAGAACGAAGCCAAAATTATAGAACTAAGTCCAAATACACGCATCATTCGGA
>NZ_JBALOP010000015.1:10164-115643 GCF_036962685.1 Bacillus sp. JJ1566
CATAGAGTCCAAATCTACGCTTTATTTAGACAGATTGAAACCAACAAATACGAAAATAAGTTCGAATCCCAAAGCAGGGCCTGCCCCCTCTTTAATGGGGAGCAGGCCCTTTTCATTAATAGGCTAATAATAAATCAGGTTCGTGAACCAATTTTTTAAATTCATTTACAGCCTTCTGTGCAGTAGCACCGTCAATTAAGCGGTGATCATAACTTAGGGACAGGGCCATCACTGGTCTAATTTCAATTGCATCATCGATGACAACGACTTTTTTCTCAATCCGACCAAATCCTAAAATACAGGATTGTGGTGCATTAATAATAGGAGTAAACCAAGCTCCTCTTTCTGAACCTATATTTGAAATTGTACAAGTACCGCCAGACATTTCATCTGCTTTAATCGAACCTTCCCTTGCCTTTTTAGAAAGTTCTTGAATCTCTTTGGCAATATCAAAAAGTGATTTTTGATCAGCATTTTTAATTACTGGAACTACTAATCCACGTTCAGTATCAGCCGCAATTCCCATATTATAGTGTTTATGAAGTATAATTTGATCTTTTTGATCATCCAGTGAAGCATTTAACATTGGATACTTCTTAAGTACTTTCGTTAAGGCTTTAACGATATACGCAAGATATGTCAGTTTAACGTCTTCCTCACTGAAATATGCTTTCGTCTTTTGTCTATGGTCAACTAGACGGGATACCTCAATTTCGTCAAAATGGGTAACATGTGGAATCGTTGTTTTGGCATGAACCATTGCATTCGAGATTACTTTGCGAATACCTGTAAATGGAATCATTTCATCAACTGTTGATGGAGATGTTGAACCTTCTACATTTGCTTGAAGTGCGCGATCCACATCCGTTTTTGTTATTCTTCCATTTGGTTGCAATGTCTCAATTTCATCTAAATTAATATTATGTTCACGTGCATATTTACGGACAGATGGTGGAGCAATAACCGTTCGGACTTTATTCTCAACTTTTTCAACAGGTTGGATATCCACTTTTTCAACATTTGCTTCTTTTGCAACTGGTTGATTTAAGGAATTCGCCGCTTCTCGAATATCTTCCAAGCTTAGTTTTCCATCTGGGCTAGTTGGTGTTACCGTTTGCCAGTCCACGCCAAGTTCTTTGGCAAGTCGTTTCACTCTCGGAGTTGCTCTGACTTCAACCACTGCTTCTAATTCTTCAGGTTTTTCCAATTCTTCAACAGTTGTGGCTGCTTCCAATTCTGCATCAGATTCACTTGAGGAATTTGTATCCAGGATAACGAGGACTTCATCAACTTTAACCGTATCGCCTCTTTGTTTTTTAATTTCCTTAATATAACTAGACTCAGGTGCTTCTATTTCAGATACAGCCTTGGCTGTTTGAACTTCTACTAATGTCTGTCCTTTTTCGATATAGTCACCTTCTGACACATGCCAGAAGGTGATTAAGCTTTCATCGTTTTCTTCAGATTGACGAGGTAGTTTTACTTCGATTGCCATGATGTGATACTCCTCTCCTTCAGTTTTTATTCATTTACTAGTTCCCGAGCCGCTTTATAAATTTTTTCTGCATTTGGCAATACATATTGCTCTAATGGACGACTGTATGGAATTGGCACATCAGGGATTGCCATTCTTTTTACCGGTGCATCCAAGTCATATAAGCCATGTTCTGCAGCTAGAGCAGCAATTTCAGCAGTTAAACCATAAGATAGATAATCCTCATCAACAACCATTAAACGATGTGTCTTTTTAATAGAGTTTAAGATTGTTTCTTTATCAAGTGGAACAAGTGAGCGAATATCAATTACTTCTGCACTAATTCCGTCTTCTTCTAATTTCTTCGCTGCTTCAAGCGCTTGGACGGTTGTCATTTGAATACCTACGATTGTTACATCTGTTCCTTCACGAACAACTTTTGCTTTATCAAGAGGAACTGTATAGTCTTCTTCTGGAACGTGTCCTAATGAAGCGTCGATTTGATCCATCCAGCCTAGACCTTGAAGTGTTTTATGGAACATGAAAACAACTGGATTATCATCTCGAATAGCTGAGATCATCATCCCCTTTAAATCATAAGGTGTGGTTGGTGCTACCACTTTAATACCTGGCATATGGGCAAATGTTGCGTATAAAGTTTGAGAGTGCTGCGCTGCGTCATTGTAACCACCACCAACACCCGTCATCAGAACCATTGGAAGTTTTACATTACCACCTGACATATAAGGAATTTTTGCCATTTGGTTGTAAATTTGGTCCATACAAACACCAAAGAAGTCAACAAACATTAATTCTACGACTGGACGCATTCCTTGTGCCGCTGCTCCCACTGCTGCCCCGATAAATGCAGTTTCTGATATAGGTGTGTCCATAATTCTTTCTGGCCCGAATTTATCATACAATCCTTCAGTCGAACCAAAAATTCCACCATATTTGCCGACATCTTCTCCTAAAACGAAAACTTCTGGATCTTTTTCCATTTCTAAACGAATCGCTTCGGAAAGCGCTTTATTTCCAGTTAATAAACGTTTCTTTGTTTGTAACATAATAGACACCTCTCCTTTTAATTTTTCAATCAAATGCGCCTTGGCGTATTTGCGCCCAGATTTTTTCGAGCTTGCTCGAAAAATTACCTTTAAAAATCGCATGTCTCCGCCGGAGGCTTTAGGCCAACACGATGTTGGTCACTCAGACGTTGCCACACGATGTGGTGTTCTTAGTCTGAGTTCATTAATTTCAGCTTGGGTTTGAATCCTGCTGAATAAAGTTAAATATATAAGTCTTCTAATGCTGCTTCTGGTTTAGGATATTCACTTTCTCTAGCAAAATGATAAGCCTCGTCTACTAAATCCGTTGCATTCTTTTCCAGTGCAGCTACATCGTCTTCAGATACGTTAAATTCAGAAACGAGCTGGTTACGTAATTTTAAAATTGGGTCTTTTTCTTTTAGTTCTGGCACTTCTTTTTTCTCACGATACAATTCTGGGTCACCTTGGAAGTGTCCGAGGAAACGATATGTTTCGATTTCTATGATTGATGGACCTTCGCCATTACGAGCACGTTCAACAGCCTCTTTTGATGCTTCGTACATCGCAATTGGGTCATTATCTTTTACATAATAGCCTTTGGCACCATATGCTGACGCACGAAGATCATTTGACGCAATGGATGTTGAATCTTCCTTCGCTACAGAAATACCATAATTATTATTTTCAACAACAACGATTAATGGAAGATTCCAAAGTGCAGCTAGATTCAAAGATTCATGGAAAGCACCTTGGTTTGCTGCACCTTCGCCTATGAATGCAACAGCTACATCATTTGTTTTTCTCTTTTTCGCAACTAATGCAGCCCCAAGAGCATGAGGAATATTAGCTCCAACAATACCACCACAGGAAAAATTAACTTCTGGATCAAAGATGTGCATATGTCCACCTTTTCCTTTGCTTAAGCCTGTCACTTTACCAAACATTTCTGCCGTCATTTTTTTCAAATGAACACCTTTTGCAATGGCATGGTGATGTGGGCGGTGTGGAGATGAAACAGTATCTTCTTTTCTTAAATGTGCACATATCCCCACTGCCGCTGGTTCTTGACCATTGGATAAATGCATTTCACCAGGTACAGGACCTAGTCCAATATTAAAAACAGGATTTTTTCCTTCAGCATAAGCATCCATCATACTTTCTTCATAATAACGAATCTTGTACATTGTTTCATACATCCATTTAAGTTGTTCAATAGAAATAGTCAATTCAATTTCCTCCTTTGCTTTCTCTAATAAATTGTTACACTAATTAATAATGCAAGAAGCGTGCCAACTTTTTAAAAATCGAGAAAAAATATTTTCAGGCCCCGTTTGTGAGGGTTTTCACGATTACTTAAAAATTGCATTCTACCTATAAAAAAAGAGAACTGTCCCATTTTGAGACACTCCTCTAAAATGTAAGCGCTACACTTTGATACAAAACGCTACACCAATTACTGGATATTATATTTTTTCATTTGCCGATACAATGTACTTCTTGCAATCCCTAAATATTTTGATGTATGGAGGATATTCCCTTTATGTTTTTTCAACGCATGGACGATTGCTTGCTTTTTTAATTCATTACGATCTAGAACAACGGTTTCCTCATTTGTATGTTGATGGCTATTTTCAAAGACTTCATCCGGCAAATCTTGTGAAGTTAAACGATCATTCAAGCTTTTGTTCATTGTTCTCTCTAAAATATTTTGTAATTCCCGGATATTACCAGGCCACCTATACTTCATTAACGCGTGAATAAATCCTGGTTCAATAATAGGCATTGATCGGTCAAGGGTTTTACTAAACTGACGGATGAAAAATTCAACCAAAAGAGGGATATCAGCTAATCTTTCTCGAAGTGGCGGTAGTTCTATAGGCATAACATTTAATCGGAAAAATAAATCTTCCCTAAAACTGCCTTTTTCCACCTCTTTACGAAGATTACGATTGGTTGCTGCGATAATTCGAACATCTACATTAATAACATTTTGTCCGCCAATTCGTACGACTTCTCTATCCTGAAGAACACGTAATAAAAGCACTTGCATCTCCAATGACATTTCCCCTATTTCATCTAAAAACAGAGTTCCTCCATCAGCCAACTCAAATTTCCCTTGCCTTCCCCCTTTTTTTGCACCGGTAAAGGCACCTTCCTCATACCCAAAAAGTTCACTGCCTAATAAATCGCGTGGGATACCCCCACAGTTAATCGAGATAAAAGGCTTGTTTTTTCGGTCACTTGCATTGTGAATAGCTTGTGCAATCATGTCCTTGCCTGTTCCACTTTCTCCTAAAATAAGGACAGTAGAACTTGTTTTGGCTGCTAGTTTTGCTTCTTGCATTTTATTCAAAAATGCACGAGATTCACCAATAATTTCACTAAACGAGACTTTAGCTCGATGGTCTGTTAAATGATTAACAAGATGACGAACCTTTTTCATCTCTTTTAGTGTAATCATCGAACCAAGCCATCTGTTATCTTGGTATATCGGTATTTTACTAACGATACAATGAATACTTGGTTGCAAATCTTGACGTTTTATATATATTTCCTTGTCCAAAAAACGCTCTTTATTGGTTGAAGTTAATAGTTGATTAGCAAAAATAGTACTTAGCTTTTTATTTTCCTGCTGACTCTTGTTAATATCAAATAAACTTGTAAACTGATCATTTGAAATAATAATTTTCCCTTGAGTATCTGTAATGACAATAGCATCATCGATATTATTTGTAGCTGCTTCAAGGAATTTTTGCATCATTAAAATACTTTGCATGTTTTCGTGTAATTTCAATTGATATTCAATCGCTTTAACTGTTGATACAACCATTCCTAAAGTATGGGAATGAACCTTTTCTCTTGGTCCAGACATATTCAGAACACCAATAATCTTTCCATTACTATCATGAATAGGGGCTGCCGAACATGTCCAAGATTGACAAATCTTTGCATAATGCTCCTCTGCTACGATCTGAAGTGGAGAATCAATCACGATTGATGTACCGATGGAATTGGTTCCCATTTCTTCTTCGCTCCAATCGGCTCCTTCAATGAAACCAATCCTATTTGCATGATCCACTGGTTCTTTATCACCAATTACCTTTAATAATTGCCCTTGCTCATTGCAAATAATGACCAAAAACCCGGATCCCTCAACAATGGAATAAAGACCTTCCGTTAAGGGTGTAGCAACACTAATTAATTCCTTATATTTTTCAAGGTCTAAGGATTTCATTTTTCCCTCTGTACGAAAGGGGTCGATCCCCATCCATTTTGAACGAAGCCATGAAAGCTTAACAATTGGATTGATAGTTGAATTTAAATCATCTTCATAAATGAACTGTTCCCAATTTTGCTTATAATCTTTTAAACTATTCATGCGACCCTCCCAAAAAAATATTTATCTATTCTAATGCGATTGATTGCGGTTTCGTGCACACCTCTATTGTAACATTTAAATCTTTTAAAATAGTGAAAAAAGAGCGACACCTTAAAGGCTCGCTCTTTCCCTTTTTTATTTGTTATTTTACGCCAGGTACCCAGCCTGGACGTGATTGCATCATGCGCATCATCGGTCCAGGAATGACATTATCTCGCGTCATATCCATTTCGGTAATGACCTCTTCCCCTGTCATCATTTTTTCAACCCAATGCGGCTCTATTAATAATTCCCGTCCCAATGCTAGTAGTTCTGCTCCTGTTTCCGCAGCTTCTGTAGCATCTTTTTTCGAATAAATGGAGCCTACGCCAATGAGAGGTACTCTGCCATCAATGACACGATGTAGGATTTTGATGCGGTTTTCTTTCTCACCTTTATAGCGATGTGCAAATGAACGGAAATCCCCAAGTGAAATGTGTAGGTAGTCAAGCGGCTCATTTGCTAAACGATCTACAAGCTGTACCGTATCATCGAGGGTAATCCCATCTTCTTCCGGCTCCTCTGGGCTGAACCGATAGCCAACGATAAATGAATCATCTGCATATTGTTGCTTTACGCGATTCACTTCTGCTACTACCTCTAACGGAAAACGCATACGTTTTTCAAGTGTACCACCGTATTCATCAGTGCGTTTGTTTGTAAAACCAGAGAAAAATTGTTGCAGTAAATACGTATTTGCACCGTGTATTTCAACGCCATCAAAGCCCGCTTCAATAGCGCGGCGCGTTGTTTCACCAAATGCTTTCACGATTTCTCGAATCTCTTCAACTGTTAATGCACGCGCTAATTCCCCATCTGCCGCTATTGTATCACTTGCACTGACTACATCATGATTTGGCACAAGTTCACGAGGCGACTTACGACCACCGTGATAAATTTGTAAAATCGCCTTGGCACCGCCTTTATGAATCGCCTGTGCCACTTTGCGTAAACTTTCAATATAAGCATCTGTATGCGCCGCAAATTGACCCGGGAAACCCTTGCCGCTTGCGATTACATATGTACATGCCGTTATCACTGCTCCAACTCCATATGAACGCTCTTCATAATACGCTAATTCTTCATCTGATACTGTATCATCTGGATTCCCAGAATACGTTGTCATCGGCGCCATCACAAAGCGATTACGAAGCTCTACGCCGTTATCAAATCTAAATGGTGTAAAATAAGTTTTCATTTCCCTTCACTCCTTGTCATGTTGACTATCTTAATTTTATTTTACACGTTATTCCTCAATTGAATAAATTTAAAAACTCATTATAAGTAGTGTAGATGTTTTGAAGCGCTGAATTACCCACCAATTCTTAGTTTCCCATCCATTCTATTTAATGTTCCTAGTATACTCATTGCGGCTAAATAGCTCGTCTTTGGATTTTCCGGAAATGGGTTATTCGTAATCGTAAAGGTTGCTTCTCCAAAATCTCCTTTTATGTCCACTTGATGTACATTCTTTTCAATATGCGGATCTGCCACAAGTGATACACTTGTCTTCTCTATCCCTAACCCGGCTAATGACAGGACAATGGAGACATTCATGTTTTTCGGAAATTGTTTAATGGCATCAACCGCTTTCCCCTCAAATACAATCTTCGCTTCATCGACGGGTTCCTCAATTAATGACCTTGCAGGTTTACGAGTAGTCAATGAAACGCTGGTAACTGTGCCAAGGGCGTGGGCATTTTGCAATAAATCCAAACCTCCTATTGCACCAGACGGCAAGTGAATGACATTCTTATACTCATTAACAAGATCACTTATTTCTGTCAGCAATAACTCGTCCGCAAGTGCACCAATACTGATTAACACTGCATCCTTTTTCCGAATAACAGATGGCAACAAGGTTTTCACTGCGTCTATGTTTGCTGCCTCGACAACAATATCGATTTCTGAATCAAGAAATGCGTCGAGGTCAGTAAACAAATTCACATCAAAGCTTGATTCCAACGACTGATATTTTTCCTTATTTCGTACCAAAATACTTTTAATCCGTAAATTTTCGTGTTGGTTTTGATTGATTTCTTTCAACAAAAAAGTAGCAATGGCTCCCGCACCAATTAAACCAATATTCATAGTAAGCCTCCTCTACCTTGTAGTGAATTGTTTCCAACTCCAGCTTTTAACCATTTCGCTGTCAATGTCTTTGCATGTAACATTTCCTCGGGTGTACCTTCGAATATAACTTGTCCACCTTGTTTTCCTCCACCTGGACCTAATTCGATTACCCAGTCGCTTGCTGCTATTAAGTTTAGATTATGTTCGATGATGATGACGGAATTCCCTCTGTTTACGAGATTTTGAAATACGTCTAAAAGCTTTTCGTTATCTTCATTGTGTAGTCCTAAGGATGGCTCGTCTAATAGATAGATTTGTCCTTCTTTTTGTAGATGGCTTGCAAGTTTTAGTCGTTGGATTTCTCCTCCACTTAGGGAACTAGTCGTCTGTCCTAAGGTCAGATACCCTAATCCTACTTCTTTTAGTGTATGCACTCTTTTTATGATTTTCGGTATTTTAAAATAATCAATAGCCTCGTCTATTGTTAAATCTAAAATTTCAACTATATTTTTATCTTGATATCGATATGACAATGATTCATCTGAATATCTTGTACCGCCACATGTTTCGCAAGCGATTGTCACTGGATCTGCAAATGCTACGTCTGGTGTTATAACTCCTTTTCCTTTACAGATAGGACATGCTCCTAAGGAGTTAAAACTGAACAAACCCGCTGGTTGTCCTGTTTCTTTTGAAAATATAGCGCGAATATCGTCCATAATTCCCATATAGGTAGCCAGAGTCGAACGGTTGGAAATTCCTATGCTGCCTTGTCCGACCATTATCGTTTCAGGATACTTTTTCGCAAACGCCTCCAACATTAATGAGCTTTTACCTGAACCCGATACTCCACAGATAGATACCAAAACATTTTTAGGAATAGTTACGCTAACATTTTTTAAGTTATTGTTACTTGCTCTGTTTATCGTAAAATATCTTTTTATATCCCTTGGATTTTTGTTTACTTTCAGCTTGTGGTTTAGGGCTGTTGCGGTGGGAGAGTTTCTGAGCCCTGCTAATTTTCCTTGATAGACAACCTCTCCTCCATTTACTCCTGCTCCTGGTCCCATTTCGATAATTTCATCCGCTATTTTTATGACCGATAGATTATGTTCGATTACGATTACCGTATTATGCTGGGCTTTGAGCCTTTTTAGCATCTGTATTAGCATATCGACTTCTTCCGGATGGAGTCCTGCACTTGGTTCATCGAATATGTATGTAATATTGTTTAGACTGCTCCCTAAATGACGAGCAATTTTTACCCTTTGTGCCTCGCCACTGGACAGGGTGCCCATTTTTCTTGATAGACTCAAATAACCTAGTCCCATGTCAATTAGTTGTTTTACATGAGGGATTGCTTGTTGAGCGATTGATACCCCCATAGGATCTTTTATGTTCGTTAGTTCTTCTAGAATTTCTGGAAGCTCTAATTGATCGTATTCTGCAATATTTCGGCCATTTATTCTACATTCTAATACCTTTGGATTTAGACCTGAACCATGGCAGGTTGGGCATAGTGAATGTGTTGATACTGCTAGGACGTCATCCTGGGATACTTCTTTAAGCTTTGAGATGTCTCTATTTATATAAAGGCGCGTGAACCGAGGCAATAACCCGTCCCACTCATGTGGTTGAGGTCCGTTCTTTGTGTGAAACGGCGCATATACTCTTTCACCTTCTGGGGGACCATGTAGTAGAAGCTGTAGTTGTTCTTCTGAGTAGTCTTTGATAGGTGTATCTGGATCGAATAAACCACCGGTCATCATCCATCTCCCCTGCCAACCTGAAGGCGATAATGGCTTAAACTTCACGGCATACTCTCGAAGTGACTTATCAAAATCAATTATCTTATTCAAGTCCGGCGCAATCACTTCCCCATATCCGCCACATTCTGGACATCTACCGAAGGAACTATGACTGGAAAAATCGGTAGCAGAACCTATTGATGGGCTTCCTATTCTCGAGAATAAAAGTCGAATTAATGGATCGATATCCATATAGGTGCCTACCGTTGAACGGGAATTGCCTCCTATTTGTCGTTGCTCCACTACTACAACCGGGCTTAAATTTTGCATAAGATCTGCGTGCGGTCTTTCATACCTTGGCATTTGATTCCTGACATAGAGAGGATAGTTTAAAGTCATTTGCCTTCTGCTTTCCCTTGCTATTGTATCAAACACAACTGAGCTCTTCCCTGAGCCTGAAAGTCCCGTAAATACAATGATTTGTTCCTTTGGTATGGTTAAATTTACATTTTTTAAATTATGTTCTTTAAGCCCTCGTAAAATAATTTCATCTTTGATTTCAGGCATTTTGTCCTCCTTTCTGGATTTTTCAGCTATTCTATTTAGTTTACAACAAGTCTAGCCATTCCTGACAAGGGGAATACTTTCAGGGTCATTTAACTCAATAGCGATAATCACTATATGACTGCTTTTGTTCCAAATACTTCTGCCATTCATATAAACTTTCTACCATATGGTTAGCCATAAAGCCAGTACTATAGGTAAAGTAAAAAGTAGCAAGGTGAATCATTCGCAATAAACTAAAATGAACCTCGATTGTTTGAGGCTCATTTCAGTTTAAACATTTCATTTTTTGAAGTTAATAACATAAACGAAAAAATTCTATTTACTTACTAATTCCATTACTCTTTCCGGATCAAATCCTAATACCCATTGTCCATTTACTTCAGTTTGAGGTACTCCCATTTGACCTGTTGTTTTAACTAATCGGTTTGCAGCACTCTGGTCCTGCTGGACGTTTACTTCTTTAAATGGTAGACCATTCTCCTGCAAGAAATTTTTCATCATCGTACAATACGGACAAGTATTTGTTGTATAGACTGTAATTTGATTCATAAAAATCTCTCCAATTCTTTATGAAAATTTTGAAACCCACTCAAATTTATTAACACGTTGGGTTTCATTTTCGTATTCAATTGATTTGTTCAATATGTTTATCTGAGGAACTAATATAGATTTGTAACCAAGCTGCTTGATAGTCTACCTTATTTGCACTTTTGCCGAACATATTCTCAACCATCTTGCCTGAAATCTAAAGTCTAGGAAATTGCGATAATTATCTTGACCAACACCGTTATTCATCCAATTAAAACAATACAATATCAGGAATACCTAATACTCCAAGAACCCACTTAAACAGATAATAAATAATAGGATATAAAACAATCATTTTAACCACTAGCCATAATTGCTTTGATTTTCTTTTTATAAAAGGCATATTCATTGTTTCCACATTTAATTTTGGGGCGGGTCCAAAGCTAATTCTCACTAGTTTATTAAAGAATACATCTGATCTAGTAGTAGCATTCAGTACGTGCATCGAAGATTTCGTTAAATACTCATCATCTGTTGTTCCGACTATTAGGTAAACCAACCCAAACACCAAACGTGTTGCCATAAAAAGTATAAGTAACTCAGTTAACAGCATAATAGTACCTATGAAATTTAGATTTCTTTCTTAATTTCATGTGCCCTATTACTTCTTTTCCGCTAGTTTCGTAAGAATTTCTTCGCAAATTTCATGGGTTTCCAGAGCATCCCATGCTGAAATTTTAGGTTCTGAATTTGTGCGGACGGCATGAATAAAATATTTAACCATTTGCTCAAAGCCCCTTTTAAACAAGGTTGGCTCCCAATCACTGCTTCGAACCTCGATATTTTCCACACCTTTTGAAATGACCAAGGTGGATACATTCGTGACCGTCCGCTTCTCCAACGGACCCATAACCTGGGCAATTTCCTCAGTAGCTCCATTATCCCTATTCATGATGCCAATTGCCGTGCCGCCTTCGCTGATAAATTGAATCACAACATGGTACAGGGCTCCATTTTCCATGCGGCCATTCACTTGTATATCTTCAATCGGGTGCGGAAATAAATACCTCATCGTATCGACTACATGGATAAAATCATCGAAAACAAACGTCCTCGGCTCACCAGGTAGATTATTGCGGTTTTTCTGGACAACAACCATATTAGGCTCTTCAACTTCCTTCAACCTTACATACGAAGGGGCAAATCTCCTATTAAATCCCGCCGTAAGAATAAGACCTTGGTCCTCTGCTAGTTCAACAAGCTTTTTAGCACCTTCATAATTGTCCGTAATTGGTTTGTCCACAAACACATTGATTCCACGCTCGAGAAGGAACTGAACAATTTCTTCATGAGAGGATGTCGACGAATGGACGAAAGCACCCGTAATCCCACTATTAACCAGGGATTCGAGGTCAGAGTGAATATGTTCAAACCGATACTGGCTGGCAATTGTTCGTAACTTTTCTTGGTTTCTTGTGTAAAAGTGAAACTCAATCTCCTTTAATCCACTATAAACTGGAAGATACGCTTTTTGTGCAATGTCACCAAGTCCAATAACCCCAATTTTAATCATTATAAATCCCTCACTTCATTATTCAATCAGCTAATACAACCCAAGTATAACTACGAAACAGTAATATAGAAAGTTGCATAATCAGATCATTTTTTAAAAATAAGGAAGAATCTTCGTTCTGAAGTCAGCATAGTTATCGATGTGAAAGTCGGCCTCAATATCAAGATTTTCAAAGGCAACCGTTTTGATGCCTAATTCTTTAGCAGGAATTAAATCTAGTTCGCGATCACCAATCACTAAATCAATCGGATGTTCCTTAATCACATGTTGGTAGGAAGCTGAATGAGGTTTTCGAATAAAGCCATCTTCCTCTACCGAAACAACCATCCTAAAGTAATGTAATAACTTAAACTTTTCCAGAAGGAACAGGGTAGATTCCTTGTCACGGTGCGTGACGATAAAATTGTCATCAGCAGCTTGTAAAACCTCTTCTAAATGTTCAAACGGCTGGCTATCAAAGGAATACTGATTATATAATGTAATGTATTCTTCTCGCTTGCTTTCATCAATTCCATAATGCTGAAAGGCTACCTTCGAATTGACCTTCAGCCACTTCAGTACTTCCTTAGGATCCAAATCCCTGCCGCTTAGATGGATAAAACCCTCGACCAAGGCTGGATAAGTGTTAAACAATGTTCCGTCAAAATCCCATAGAATATTCATAGGAATCCCTCTTTCTATTGTAATGTACCTACCATATAAAATGATGCTCCCGAAGTAAAGGCATAAATTCTTAGACTCCAGCGTATTTATATTTACCATCCTCTAAGTTATAGCCAATCTTAATTCATCTTTACGGTTCATTCAACAACTCATGAAAGTACACGGTGGTCCTATCGAGACCCTTCTCATTTTTATAATCAAAGTGAAAGAAGGTTGGGGAATGAAGTGTAAAATTCATCGATGTAATTGTAGAAATACTTGGACAGTACGAAACAGGAAGCGTTCTATGACAGCAAATACAATGCTTCTTAATGGAAAATGGTATGTAGAATTGAAACCCGAAAAGAAATCCAATCCTAAGGGATTTGTTGTAACAGATTACAGTGAAGATATCATTATAAATCCATCTGAACAATTAATGAAAAGGTTTGATAAAATAACAAAGCTACTATACGACAAAGAAAATATGTTTTTTAATGTTCTTTACGGGGAATACCTCTATTTTGCAGATGATGGTGCTTGTTACATTCTTCAGATAAAAAAGTAGGAACTAATTTACACCCTCTTCCACCATGATGGGGAAACAAAAATTCGAGCTAGGGGTCAGGCACTTTTAATTGGAATATGGATTAAAATAATCCCTGCAAACAAAGAAACTCTTCAATAAGCGGAGACTTTCCGGTTATTCTGCCGAATAGAGCTCAGTTCAGTGATTTAAGCGGAAATTTTCCGATTAAGCAATGCAAAATTACCTATTTTTACGTTTTTCGAGTAAATAGTCGGAATCCTTCCGTCTATTTGATCTATTTTCAATTCAATTTCCTAAATAAGCGAAATTTCTCCGCTTATGTATTAGACTCGCTTTTAGCTCTAATGAACTTGTAAAACTTACGAGTGTTTCGTGAAAAAAAGGCTTAGAGATTTGCATCTCAAAGCCTTATTATATGTTCAAATAGCTTCTGATTGTTTAAAAATTCTACTGTTCCAACGTCCCATCCACATTCTCTATCACAAAGCTATCAAGCAATGCACGCACTTCATCTGTTGATTTTGTACTCATCATTTGATTTCTTAATTCACTCGCCCCTCGAAACCCTTTGACATATATCTTGAAAAAGCGATGTAGAGGTTTGAATGAACGTGGCTCTAATTTTGAATATTGATCATGGAGATCAAGCTGTAGTCTTAAGAGATCGAGCAATTCCTCGCTGCTATGTTCCCTTGGCTCTTTTTCAAAAGCAAATGGATTTTTAAAAATTCCACGCCCAATCATTACCCCATCAATACCATATTGATTAGCAAGCTCCAAGCCCTTTTGACGGTCAGGAATATCCCCATTGATCGTTAAAAGTGTATCTGGTGCAATCTCGTCACGAAGCTTCTTGATCTCCGGAATCATCTCCCAATGCGCATCTACTTTACTCATTTCTTTTCTTGTACGCAGGTGAATGGAAAGATTCGCAATGTCTTGTTTCAATATGTGTGTCAGCCAGTCGCGCCACTCTTCGATTTCCGAATAACCAAGCCTTGTCTTTACACTTACAGGCAATCCACCTGCTTTTGCTGCTTGTATTAAGTCTGCTGCAACTTCAGGACGGAGAATCAGACCCGCTCCCTTCCCTTTCGATGCCACATTCGGTACAGGACAGCCCATATTGATATCTATACCACGAAACCCAAGTTCCGCCATCCCAATACTCATTTCCCGAAAGTATTCGGGCTGATCTCCCCATATATGAGCCACAATAGGCTGTTCATCTTCTGTAAAAGTCAATCTCCCACGAACACTTTGGTTCCCATCTGGGTGACAATAACTAACCGTGTTAGTAAACTCTGTGAAAAACACATCAGGTCTGGCTGCTTTACTCACAACATGGCGGAAAACAACATCCGTCACATCTTCCATTGGTGCAAGTACAAAAAACGGCCGTGGTAAATCACGCCAAAAATTATCGTTCATAATAAAACTCAGTTCCTCTCATTATGGGACACCAGGACCAACTCTTGTCCCAAAATTAAAAAGCAAAAAGGTTCTGCTTCTTTAACACTTATACCATGCTTGAACACATTTTATCAAGACACCATGAAACTTGTCGAGAAAACTGGAAAATCAAAGTAGAAAAAGATCTTGGAAATATCAAACTTGGATGTCTATCATAGGTGAAAAACACTTGTTTTCTATCGTTTAAAATTATGTTAACGTTATCATTAAGGTAAAAAAAACAGCAGGGGGTATGTGTTAACATGGGGGAAGCTATAACAAATTTGATTAGTGAAGTACAACAGCAGGAAGCGGAGTTACTTTTTAATTCTTTTACAAGTGACGATGCTATGGAAATTGGAACTCGCCTTTACCAAAAGGCGAAGCTGGACAATTTAAAAATAGCGATTAGTATTTCTGTAAACAGACGGCAGCTTTTCCACTGTTCATTAGCCGGGGCAACTCCTGATAATGATAACTGGCTAAGAAAAAAAGAAAATGTTGTCTACCACTTTTTTAAAAGTTCGTATCAAATGGCCCTTTTAATGGAAGTAAGGGAACAAGACTTATGTCAGAGATTTGGATTAAGTTCTCACGACTATGTTGCATCTGGCGGGTCATTTCCTATTACTTTAAAATCAACGGGTGTCATTGGTGCGATATCAGTATCAGGGCTACCACATGAAGAGGATCATGCAATGGTTGTCAACGTCATTCAAGAATATTTGCAAAAGTGAAGAAGGTCCATTTCGGGTTTTAGTCCATGGCAAAAACCCAGAATTCGTAAAAAAATTTTAACGAAAAAGAGGACCATCACCAACTGGGAAGTCCTCTTTTTCATATATTATAGCTTTTTAAAGTCTAATCTTTCTATGACTTCATATCCATTTCCCCAACCTTTAGGTTTAATCACAATACCAGTCATATAATCTATATCGCCAAGTTCTACATCCTTTGGAAAACTATGTCCAATGATTACTCTGTTTTGCCCTGGTAAGGGTGGAAGCTCTACCAGTTGCCTAAAATCATCTAATATTGCATTTTTTTCATCAATAGTAAGGGTCGGACTTTTACTTAAATCAAGAATTTTGGCTAATGAATAATCAACACGGATTGGGTTATTGGGAAATGCTAATTTTGCGGTATCAAGTGCTCTACAATAAGGACTTGAAATAATGAACGGCTCGACAGGTATTCCTTTCTCTCTAAAAACATGACCAATCAACATAGCTTGTTTTTTACCTGTCTCATTTAAATTCCTCTGCGTCCCACAATTATTAAAGTTCAAATTCGGTTGATCTTCTCCAACTGTTGCTTCACCATGTCTAAAATAGATGATATACCCACCATTGTAAAGCTTCTCAAAAGTCACGTTACGCCTCCTTTTACCCTTTTTATCTATATTTATGTCGACAATGACCCTTTATTTCACAAACCTTCCCCAATGCGTAAACATAAAAAAGGACCGCGAATCATCTAGGAAGATAGTCACTTGGGCTTTTTTTCCTATTTTATTTAAAGACTCTATATAGACTTGTCACAATATTTAAAATACTCTACGATATGAATGCGGTTTATTTTGATAGCGTTTCCAATCCGATAGAAAAAGGAGGGTCAAAAATACAAGTTTATTAGATTTTTCGTTTGAACAGATTTTTATTTTTAAAAGTACCCTAAGGAGGTATTCAAATTGAAAAAGAAAAGCTTATTGTTTTTAGTGCTCTTATTTACTTTTGGATTGATACTAGCCGCATGTAATGCCGATAAAGGTTCAACACCGCCAGAAGGCAATAATGATGATCCTGCTACAGCTGAGGGTATTTCTGGTGAGATAACGGTTTGGGCACACCCATATACGGGTGGTGCGGAAGCGGAAACTGAGATGTGGGACAAAATGATTGCTTCTTTTGAAGACCAATATGATGTAAAAGTAAATTTTGAAACCATACCATGGCCAAATCGTGATCAGAAAATACTTACCGCGCTTGCTTCTAACACAGGTCCAGATATTTTTTATGTCATTCCAGACCAAATGCCACAATATGCTGATGTGGGTATGTTAGTAGAACTTGATCCCTATTTAAAAGACAATGATATGGATGATTTTGTAGAAACAGCATTGATGGCGACCCAGTGGAAAGGTAAAACTTACGGCCTACCCATCTTACAGGAAGCAACAACATTTTTTTATAATGTCGATGTTATTAAGGCAATAGGTGAAGATCCAAATAATCTTCCGAAAACATGGGATGAATTTAAAGAATGGGCTGAAAAAGCGAATGCGAATGGATATTATGCCATGAGTTATCCAGGCGGTGGATCCATGAACCACACATTATATCCTTGGCTTTGGCAGGCAGGCGGAAACGTGGTAAACGAAGACAATGAAGTATTGATCAATAGTCCAGAAGGTTTGGAAGCCTTTGAATGGATTAATGACATGTATCAAAAAGGCTGGATTCCGGAGGATTCAATAACGGCTACAGATCATAACGGATTATGGTTAGGCGGAAAAATATTAGCTGTAATGGGATCGGCCGATTTAATCTCTGTTTTACAAGATGAGGGCGATTTTGATTTCGTTATTTCGCCACCACTAAAAAATAAGGAACAATACGCTTATGGGACGACAGGAATGTTTGTTGTTGCTTCTAATAGTGATAATCCAGATGCAGCAGCTGAGTTTTTAAAAACAATTACAAATGCAGATAATCAAAGAACATTTAATTCTTTAACAAACTTTATACCTACAAGGGAATCGGCTAAAGATATTTTTGCTGAAGGTGAACCTTTAAGTTATATTGCAGCGAACACACAATACGCACTACCTGGGGTAATCCATCCAAAAGGTCGAGCAATCATGCCATTAATTCAAGCAGAATTACAAGCCATGATGGCAGGAGATAAAACCCCACAGGAAGCACTTGATGCTGCAGAGAAAGCAATTGAAGCTGAAATGGCAAAGTAACAGAGCTCGATATCTAACTAAAACAAAAGAACCCAGGAAATTCGCGTAAATAAGGTGGGAAAACATTAATGTCAAAAATAACCATCATTGGAGCAGGAAGTACAGCTTTTGCTAAAAACCTACTTGGGGATTGCATGACTGTAGAAGCACTTCAAGATTTTGAATTTGCATTATTTGATATCAACCATGAAAGATTAAAAGAATCGGAAGCCATGTTGATGAATTTAAAGAAAAGTCTTAAGTCAACTGTGAAAATTGCTTCCTATACAGACCGTAAACAAGCCTTAAAAAATTCGAAATATGTCATCAACACGATTCATGTAGGTGGATATAATCCGGGTACAATCACTGACTTTGAGGTACCTAAAAAATATAACCTACGTCAAACCATTGCCGATACAGTTGGAATCGGCGGCATTTTTCGAAGCTTACGGACGATTCCGGTTCTCATGGATATTGCCAAAGATATGGAAGAGGTTTGTCCAGATGCTTGGCTTTTAAATTATACAAACCCAATGGCCGTTTTGACCGGTACGATGTTACGGTATACCAATATTAAAACAGTCGGGTTATGCCACAGTGTCCAGGTCTGTGCTGATAGACTACTAAAGTCTTTGGATATGCCAAACAATAAAGTACAGTGGAAGATTGCAGGTATTAATCATATGGCATGGCTATTAGAAATTACCCGTGACGGAAAAGACTTGTACCCAGAAATCAAGCAAAGAGCAAAGGTAAAGCAAAACACGAAACATGATGATATGGTTCGTTTCGAATTAATGAAACACTTTGGTTATTATGTCACTGAGTCCTCTGAGCATAATGCCGAATATCACCCGTACTTTATTAAAAGCAAATATCCGGAGTTAATTGACCGTTTGAATATTCCATTGGATGAATATCCAAGGAGATGTGTCAATCAAATTGAAGGCTGGAAAAATATGCGTGAGGTTTTGGTAAATAACGAAAATCTCACGCATGAACGTACACATGAATATGGTTCACACATTATTGAGGCAATGGAAACAGATGTACCTTTTAAATTTGGGGGTAATGTCTTAAACACAGGTGGTTTGATTCGCAATCTACCAGAAAAAGCTTGTGTGGAAGTTCCTTGTGTTGTTGACCGAAGCGGAGTTGCTCCTACCTATGTTGGCGAGCTCCCAGAACAATTAGCGGCTTTAAATCGAACAAATATTAATACACAATTACTTACAATCGAAGCTGCCATGACGAGGAAAAAAGAATATATATATCAGGCTGCTATGCTAGACCCACATACAGCTGCAGAACTGTCTTTAGATGATATTGTTTCGTTATGTGATGACCTCATAGAAGCACATGGGGATTGGCTACCTAAATTTAATTAATTGTCTATCATTTGTCCGCGACCTCTTAGTTCTATGTAGTACATACATTCGTCCTATTAGATCGCGGCATTTAAAAATTCAATAAATAAGGAGATTAAAAACTTGAAGCGAATATTCTTTATTCTAATATCACTTGTCTTGCTTTCGCCAATGTTTATCACAACACAACCTATTAAAACCCATGCTGAAACAAACGGGACACAAGGATCTGTAAAAAAATTAGGTGTACCACATTACACCATCGGAATTTTCTCGAGTGCTTATGGAGAAGGCCCAAATGGAACACAGGCCACTTTTGTTGCTTCTTCTGGAGTATTTAACGTGATCAATACAGTTACTGGTGAAAGAATTTCGAGTCACCCATTAAACAATACAAGCTCGATTTGGGGAGTAACCGTAGATCCTTCAGGCTTGGTGTATCTCGCTGATACAACTAACCTCTTCCGTTATGACCCGCAAACAGATGAACTTGAGGATCTTGGACGCGCAACAGCAACAGAATCAGCAACTTGGGGCATCACCTCTGATGAAAATGGCCGTATTTATGGCGGAACGTACCCAAATGGGAAGGTATTTATGTATGATCCTGAAGACAATACCTTCACTGATTTCGGCCCAATGGCTGAAGGTTCAGGCTATGCAAGAGATGTTCAAGTGTATAATGGTAAACTTTATGTTGGTCTCGGAATTGAGCAGCACCTAATCGAATATGACCCGACCACTGGAGAAAAAACTGAAATCCTTCTACCAGAGGAGAACCAAGATGAAGGTACCCCTTATGACGTAGATATCCGTGGTGATTATTTATTTACCCGGGTAGAAAAATCTAGTTCTCTATTAGTTTATGACCTCGTCAATAAAACGTGGGTTGATGAAATCAAGCAAGTAAAGGGTAGCATGGTCTCCCCTCTCGATGCAGATAATAAAGTCTATTTTCACAAAGGAAATACAATCCATTCCTATGATTTAGACACACTTGAATTATCAGCGACAGAGCTTAATGACACATGGAGCAGCAAAGGGTTTGGCTGGATTGAACTCGATGAACCAGGCTTTGAAGGGTTGAATTTAACAAGCTTACGTTTTAATGGAACCTATTGGATTTATAATCCAACAACGGGTCAATCAAAAGAAATGACAGCGCAAATTGAAGGACAACCGATTTCCATTCAATCAATTGCCTTAGGTCCGGACGGAAATATCTATTCCAGTGGCTACCATTCTGGTGGATTCGCCTACTATTCTACAACAGAGGATAAAATTACAAGTTTCACTGGATTTGGACAAGGGGAAGGTATTATCGCAACAGAGAATTATTTATATTTAGGTGTCTATCCTGGCGCCAATATTTATCAATATGACCCTACCCTTCCTTATCAACATGACCCTACTGTTTCTGAAAAACAAACCAATCCAAAGGTTCTTTTTTCATTAAAAGGGTTGGAACAGGATCGCCCATTTGCTTGGGCAGAAGGTGATGGCCTAGTTTTTGTAGGTACTGTTCCTGATTATGGTGTATTAGGTGGAACACTTTCCATAATAAATGAAGCTACAGGTGAACATGAATCCTTTAGAAATGTGGTTCAAGATCAGAGTATTATCTCTCTCCAATACAAGGATGGATTAATCTACGGTGGTACCAGCGTGTACGGTGGTTTAGATAGTACTCCGACCGCTGATGATGCAAAGCTATTTATTTTTGATCCAGAAACAAAAGAAAAAGTATACGAAGGTACTCCGATCCCAGGAGAAAGAGGAATTGGTGCACTTGAGTTTGATGACGAAGGTTATTTATGGGGAATGACCCGCGGTAAAATCTTTAAATTTGATCCCGAAACTCGTGAGGTGCTTCAGTCCAAGGAGTTATTTAGCTATAGCTGGGATGGAATCAGCCACTACTGGAAAGGTGCATTCCTAGATTATGATGAGGATGGCAACTTCTATGGAACATCTTTAGGTCGATTATTTAAATTTAATCCAGATAGCTGGGAAGTCGATATCCTAGATGACAATGCTTCCCTATACGCAAAAGATGAAGAAGGAAATATTTACTTTAGCCGTGGTGCAGAATTATTTACTTATGTTCGTGATAGTGAAGGTAGCACACTACCAGAAACGACTCAAGTGAATGTAAAAGTAAATAATCATAGTTTTGAAGAATCATTGGTGGACGGAAAAATACCTGGTTGGGGGTACACATGGGATGCTGAAGATGCAACCTTCACAGTGACAGACGAACGCAGTTTTAGTGGCAAACGAAGCCTGTTATTAAATGATACTAGCCAAACAGGATCTGTCGCCGTAATATCCGACCCAATTCAAGTGATACCTAATCAAAATTATACAGCGAAAACCCAGGTCTATTTTGAAGACGGCGATTCTGCTACCTTCATTCTCCGTTTCTTTGATGCAAACGGAAACCAATTAGAAGATGCACCTGCCTATATTTCTAGTAACAAAGGTAGTTGGCAAGAAGTGACTGTCAGTAAAAAAGCACCGAAAAATGCTGCGACAGCACGAATCTATGCGAATGTCACAAAAATTGGAAAAGCAACTGCTTATTATGATGACATCGAGTTAATTTATGAGGCGTATGACACCGCACCAGAAATAGTAAATGCAGATAATGGCACATTATATACTGCCGAATCAAATCCGACAATTACCATTAAAGGTGATAAAGGTACTACCATTTATGTATATAATGGGAATGAGGTTCTTACAACAGTACAAGCTTCAGGAGAAGAACAAGCCATACAGCTCAATGGAATAACGGAGGGTGAACACGAGCTAACCTTCAGATCCTTCTATGAAAATGGCATAGTGAGCCGAGATGGAGAGCTTTTATTGGTTGTTGATCAAACTGCTCCAGAAGCTCCAAACATTGTAGACCCAGTAAAACCATTGTCTACAAACAATAGTACACCTGAAATAACGATTGAGACTGAGCCAGGCGCAACAGTGTTCATTGTCGATAATGATGAAAATGTTGGTGTTGGTGAAGCGAATGAGAGTGGGATTGCTGTGATCAAAACACAATCACTTTCACAGGGAATTCATAAGATGAAAGCTTACGTGGTTGATAAAGCTGGAAATGAAAGTAACCTAGTTGCAGTTCCACACATTATTATTAACAATGGTAAATAAACCAAATTAATAGAATATACATGCATGGGGCTGTCCCTTAAGTTATTGTTCTGACTTAGGACAGCCCCTTAATTGTCTTGTACAAACAAGAAGAATGCTAACAAATCAATTTCCTATATGAACCATTTTAATTTGTAGAAATGCCCATACCAGTCCCGCCTGTTTTTATCGAAAAGTTTTACTAAGTAAAAAATTTAATGAAGCCAACCATACCTATGCTAAAAACGCCAATAGCTAGAAAGAAAATTGAAAAGGCGGTAAATGTTTCTTTACTTTGCAGCTTTTTGTATTCGTTATAAGTGATTTCCTTCTTAGCAAACCTTAATCCGTTCAGATTTGGCTCAACCGGATAAAGTGCCCCATCGTTATCTTGCAAGATAACTTGTGTAATTAAATCCAGTCCTTCTCCTTCAGATCCCATATTATTATTTTTCGATTTTTCAAACCTTACAAATGTATATAATGAACTTTCCCGAATTTTTTCACTCAATTCATATGCTTGCAGTTCTACAAAATGATTAGATACACACAAGATACTCACTCCATTGTCTTTAGACGTAAATCAGCTTTTAGGATTTTCGAATAAAATTAGTCCTTCTGTCATTATAATATTACATTGCACCCCTATTTGATACCAATTGTTATTTCTCCAAATGGCAAATGATTTTAAATAAAAACTATGCAGAAACAGTGGATTTTCACAGAACTGTTCTAGACTATAACTTATTTTGTAAAAAGTGAATGAAGTGAAATGCCTTAAAAACAACAAAAATCCAGTGGTATTCAGTGTCCACTGGATTTATTATTTCCTATAAAAACTCATGTCCAATAAGTTAATGTATCTACTACTCCTAGAACAATCATAATCCAGCCAGCTGTCTTTTGGTTTAATTGTATAATTTATTTCACAGGTGAAAGTTCATCTTCCGTGACCCACTTATGATTTTTTATCTTTTCACCCGTTTTTGTATCAGTGAAATCCACCATATAGACTGTCGTTTGTTTCGCTGTATCTATCGTTGCAGTGGCACCTTTCATTCCTTCCATATGATCAGCATTTAATACGACTTCATCACCTGGTTTATATGGTTCAACACCCGCATTTTCAATCTCTTCGTGAACCACCCATTTATGATTCTTTACCGGTTCACCACCAGTAGTTGGAGTATAGGTATCCGAATAGACGGTTGTATTAAAAGCTCCCGTAACTGTTGCTTCGGCACCATTCATCCCTGGCATATGATTTGCATGCATAATCACTTTACTCCCAACTGGATAAGTTGGATTGTCTGCATCTACCAAACCTTCTGGAACCTCTTCTGAACCTGAATGATTCATGTCTGAATGATTTATTCCATCCATAGAATCAGATTCTTCTTCATTTTTATCCATATTTTCATGAGTGTCTGATTGATTGTCAGCATTTTCATTTGGGGATGCTTTGTCATTGGCAGCACAAGCTACTAAAAGAAAAACCGACAATAATAGAGCTAATCCAAGTTTTACCTTTTTATTTTTCACTATTATCATCCTTTATTAATGCAAGATTATATCTCGCACTAAACTTTTCGATCTACTGCTTGGGGAGGTTGTTCAAACCATTTTTCTTTTATTGCTAAAAGTAAACCCATTCCATAATACTTCTTCATATCATCTGATATTTTTTCAAGTTTAGAAACGATATCCGTTCTTAAACTAGAAGTCAGCGCCTGATTTACCATAGTAAAACAGAATATTCCCAGACAAGTATTTACAAAGAACAACATTAACTTTTCGGAAAAAGGAGATATCTCTACATTAGATATTTGATAGTCCCCCGAGGCTGAAATTGGAATATTTTCTTTTTCAAGAATTTCTTGAAGTGAGTCTAAAACCTTTTCAATTCCATCTCTACCTTTTCCAAAATGTTGTTTTAGCCCTTTTGTTGGGGCTAATTTACTAAACGTAACAAAAACCATCTTTGAAAATTGTGCCCTATGTATAACCCTAGAAATATTAGCTATCTCAGCAGTATTTAAAGGTCTTGAACCTCCAAAAAAACCATTAAGATACATGAAATTATTAGCAAATTCTACCTCACTATCTATCGCTACTTGTGGGGGTTTCAAATATGTTCCATTAGATATCATTAAATCGACAATTTCATTTTGTATGTTTACAGAAAAAGCAATGTTATCTTGAAAATGTTTTCGAATATCTTTTCTGGTACAATCTGATATTGCACTAGGATATGTACTCATCGAGAGGTGTGTTAGATCAAAACAAAAAGTTAAAATATATGTATCGGAAAATACTTTGGTTGCATCAACCCTAACGTCTTCATCGGTAAAACCAAGAGGGACATTCAGGTTCTCTTTGACAAATATATCGGTGAGTTCATTTATATTTTTTCGAGATTGATTTAATACCTTTTCGATTACTTGTTTTATTTTGCTATCTTCAGTAGTTTCGAAAAAATATTCAAAAAGCCTTTGTTTCATACTGTTCATTAAAAAAGAAGACCAAATATTAGATACCTCGGTTGCGGTTAACTCTAGAAAAGGCATACGTTTATTTAAATTACTCATTTTATCCACTCCTTTCTAATTAAATCTCCAACCTCCACCTAATTTACCCCTTTTCCAAACTATTAGTTAGTTTTTTCAAATTTACTTTATTTATTAAAAAAATTTTAACACCTTAATTGAATACTAAATTAGAATAGAAAAACGAAGGCAAAAATGAACATAAGTGGTTCCGGATTGGGGTGCTTCTTTCGTTGGGGGATCAGGTTAAGCACCTGAGCTGATACATAGACGGAGAGATTCCGCCTATTGACTCGAAAAATTCGAAAATGGGAGATTTTGCTTTACATTGGCGGAAAACCTACCCTTATTTACCTAGAAACTGGCTCCATTCTACATTTAACCGGAAAATCTCGGTTTACTTTTAGTTTTCGTGTAATGCATTCAATATTTTTGCAGGATCAAATCCAGAGACCCACACTCCGTTTACATTTGTTTGTGGGACAGTAAATTTTTTTGTTTTACTAATTAATCTAATCATTGCTAAGGGATTTAGATCTACATTCACTTCTTTATAGGATATTTCATAAGAGTCAAAAAATCCTTTTACCATTCCACAAACTGGGCAAAAAGTGGTTGTGTAAACTGTTACTGATTGATTCATTGATTTGCAACCTCATTTACTAATAGATAGATTGGGTTTAGAAAACACTAAAGCCCTGTCTTTCGATTTTCTACTAATTAAAATTAACTTTCCCAAAGATGTAAAAAAGGGCTAAAATAGCCCTTTACTAAACTCGAAGCACAGTAAACTGTCCGCCTCCGAATAATGTCTTTACATAGTCAATCTTTACACCATTAAAATAAATTTGATCTCTTTCATTTACTAAAAATCCAATTCCATCCTGCTCAGTGATTTCATCATTTTCTAAAGCCGACTCTTCCAGAGTCAGACGAAGCCTCGGTCCCCCTCAGCCAATACCCATCTCAAAGCGAATCAGTGGTTGTTTACCCTCATCGATGACATCTTGAACTTCACTTTTAATAGCTGAAATTGCAGCATGTGTTACCTTGACCATTTGAATACCTCCTTTTAATTTTTATAGTCTTTGGCCCTTCTTATTATTCAAGGTTTCCTTTCCACTCATTCATTCCGCCGATCATATCCTCGACTTTGAAACCTAGTGCCTCTAGTATTCCACAACCTGCTTTACTTCGGTTGCCAGATTGACACACAACTACATAGTTTTTTTCTTTATCTAATTCACTTTTTCGCAAAGCAATCTGACCTAAAGGAATATTTTTGGCACCTGGAATTTTACCACCAGCTGCCTCCCCTGTTTCACGAACATCAATAATGAATACTTCTTCACCATTTTCAAGACGTTTAGTTACTTCTTCTGGTGTTATTTGTTTTGCCATTATTTATTATCCTTTCTTAGTACCAAGCACTCATGCCGCCTTTTACATTGTAAATCTTTTCAAAGCCCTGCTTTTTCAATAATTTTGCTGCGTTTGCACTTCTCATTCCACTTTGACAAATAACAACTATCTCTTTGTTTTTATTTAATTGATCTACTGTGCTACGCAAATTGGAAAGTGGCATATTTTTAAACGGTGGGCGGTGGTTTGCTTTATATTCACCTGGTGTACGCACATCGATAAATTGAACGCTTTTGTCCTTAAATTTATCCTTTGCTTCTTGAACCGTTATATTCGTAATACCTTTTGTTGGAATGAAACGTCTAAAAACAAATAATGCTAGTAATATAATGATGATCCATTGAATCATATCCATTCTTATTCTCCCCATCTCTCTTCATATTTTTAATTTAACTTCGGTTATACCTACAGGGGTATAACCTTACCTAAAAAGAAATAGGTCAGCAACTAATTGTTGAACCTTTTATCTACTTTTTACTAATAAATCTACTGCTTCTTTTACAAGACTTTTCGTATCTTCACCTTTTTCGATATTCTCACGTACGCATTGTTCTAGATTCGTGCTTACAATCAAGCCAATTGTACGATCAATCGCTGTACGTGAAGCAGATAATTGAGTAATGACATCTCTACAATCTTTCTTTTGTTCAATCATATTTAATACGCCTTTTATTTGACCCTCAATACGTTTCAAGCGATTTATTACAGATTTATCATATTCCATTTATTACTCCTCCTTTTTTCATACAAGGACAATCCAAAATCTCAAAACTGCTAACATGATACCCTTTTTTTAATAAAAACCTCAAACCTAGATTAAGTTCAATGCGATTGGCTGCAACAACATGTAACGATTTGTAGGGTATCTCACTACTATATCGCTTTAAATAAGCATAAGGTATTTGCATTGCAGTATTTGCTGAAATACCTTTTTCGTTGTAATCCCTAATATCTAATACAACTATATCCTTACCTTCTTCAATGTTTTTCTTACAAAAGATGCCCTTAACAGGGAAGTATCTTCTATATAATTCAATACATAGGAAAGCAAAATAGCAGCTCCTATTATATATTTAACCATTTTTATCACCTATTAAAATAGATTATACAAGCATAATATACCCCTATAGGTATATTGTCAAGGCTTCTATTTCATTTACAAAAAAAGCGAGCACCATAAGTCGGTAGTCGCCCCATTGTAAATCATTTAAAATTATATTCCGTTACAATTTTTTCTCTTCCCGTTACTAGATCATTAAAGTATTCATAAAGGTTTACACCATTCTCAAGAACCCCTATTGAAATATTGATGTTGAAACATACACATTCTTATTGCATTATGATATTCACCATCAACAAAAAACTCATCGATTAGTTCTCCTTCAAACTGAAAACCAAGTGTTTCATATATGTGAATCGCTTTTTCATTCGTTTTATCAACGATTAAATATAATTTGTACATATTTAATACAGAAAACGCATAGTCCATTGCGAGAAATGTGGCAGACTTCGCATATCCATTACCTTGATGTTTCGGATCAATAATAATTTGAAATTCAACCCTACGATGAATATAATCAATCTCTACTAACTCCACCAGTCCCACCATTTCATCGCCTTTTTGTACGATAAATCTTCGTTCCCCCTGATCGTGAATATGTTTATCATATAAATCCTGCAATTCAACAAACGCTTCATACGGCTCTTCAAACCAATAGGACATGATGTTCGCATTAATATTTAGTTTATGTACAAATCCTAAGTCAACTCTTTCTAATGGCCTTAGTTTTACATCACTCATTACTCTTCATCCTCCGAATCCTACGTTCAAAAAATACACTTACGCTTATGATAGTAGAACGGCAAACGATAAACAAGTGATTGCATTTAAGAAAGCTTTAGTCTAATTAACCTCTACAAAATACCGATTTATTTATCCTCAAAACAAATACATTTGTCAACTCAAAAAGTAGGTACAATTAACCTATTATTGTCAAAAGCGCCAAAATCCCTATTACCATATACCTAATTTTCAAAAAATTTACACTACCGTAAAATTTATTTTGCTATATTATCTTTGGGTCTACTAAACTAAAAATAATATAGAAGGATGAGTGCCTAATGAATTCAAATAGAAAAAACAGGGGCAAGAAAATTTTTGCTAGTACACTTGCAATCAGCCTGTTAGCAACGCCTCTCTTGTCTGGCAATGCTATGGCTGCAAACCCGATGAAGAACAAGGTTCAATCACAAGTTGAACTTCGTATCATGGAAACGACTGATGTTCATACAAATCTACTAAGCTTTGACTATTACAAAAATAGTGAAGCGCCTAAATTGGGACTAGCCAAAACTGCAACTCTTGTTAAAGAAGCACGAGAAGAAGTAAAAAACTCTGTACTTGTAGATAATGGTGACCTTATACAAGGAAATCCTCTCGGTACATACAAAGCAAAAATTGACCCTTTAGAGGAAGGAGAAGTACATCCTGCAATCAAGGCCATGAACTTAATGGGCTATGATATGGCAACCCTAGGAAACCATGAATTTAACTATGGACTAGATTTTCTTGACGAAGTCTATGATGATGCAAATTTCCCTTTCGTCAATGCAAATGTATTTGTAGATGATCATGATACAGATCCAACTAATGATATTAATAAATATACCCCTTATAAAATTGTAAATAAAAAAGTAACAGATGAATCTGGTAAAACAAATGTCATTAAAATCGGATATATCGGATTTGTACCTCCTCAAATTAGTGAGTGGGATAAATCCAATCTAGATGGAAAGGTCATAACCAAAAACATCATTGAAACTGCTAAAAAATATATCCCGATGATGAAGAATGAAGGAGCAGATGTCATTATCGCATTAGCTCACTCAGGTTTTAGCGGAAATGAAGAAAATACTGAAGATACAGTATATGCTTTAAGTAAAGTACCTGGTATTGATGCCATTACATTTTCACACACTCATAAAGTATTCCCAGCAAAAGATGCAGCTAGTCTAGATACATTGTTCAAAGGTACAGATGGACAACCTCTACCTGGGGTAGATAACGAAAATGGAACAATTAACGGAGTGGCTGCTGTACAAGCTGGATTTGGCGGTGGATCATTAGGAATTATTGACCTTAGCTTACAAAAGGTAAAAGGGAAATGGTCTGTAGCTGATTCCCAATCCTCCACGAGACAAATTGACACTGTTTAACCAAACGAAGCAATCGTGGATGCTGTGAAAGCTGATCATGAGGCGACCTTAGAATATGTTAATACACCAATTGGAACGACAACGGATGATATTTATAGTTATTTCGCGCTTGTACAAGATGATCCATCTATTCAAGTAGTGACAAATGCACAAAAATGGTATATCGAAAATTATATCAATCTAAACAAGCCCGAATTAAAAGATCTTCCTATTTTATCAGCAGGAGCCCCATTTAAAGCTGGCCGTAATGGTATCGATGAATACACAGAAATTAAAAAAGGTGATTTGACCATTCGTAGCGCTGCTGATTTATACCTTTATGACAACACTCTAAAAGCTATTAAAATAAAAGGTTCTGTGGTAAAAGAGTGGCTTGAAATGTCGGCTGGTCAATACAACACCATTGATTCTACAAAAACAACAGAACAATCGTTAATTAATCCTGCATTTCCGGTATATAACTTTGATGTAATCGATGGTGTAGAATATCAAATTGATGTGACAAAACCAGCAAAATATGCACCAAATGGAACCCTTTTAAACCCTGATTCCAGCCGTGTTGTAAGTCTTACATACAATGGGGACCCTTTGAATCCAGAGCAAGAATTTATCGTTGTTACAAATAATTACCGTGCTGGTGGCGGTGGAAATTTCCCTGGATTAAAAGGCAGTGAATTAGTCGTCGATTCAGCGGATGAAAACCGTCAAGTTTTAATGGATTATATTTCTGAGGTAAAAGAAATTACCCCAACAGCTGATGGAAACTGGTCAATTGCTCCAATCTCAGGAGATGTGAATGTTACTTTTACAACGTCACCAAAGGCAGAGCAATATATCATGGAAGGAAGTCCATTCTCTTATTCTGGCAAAACCGATTCTAAAGGATTTGGAATCTTTCATTTTAACTTGAATAGTCATTCGGGCGACCGATTAAAGGTTCAGCTTTTAGGAGTAAATGATTTACATGGACAGTTAGATACGGTTACCAAAGTCGGAGATTTATCAGCTGGACATATTGAGTACTTAGCAACTGCATTAAAACAGGAAGAAGCAACAAATCCACATACACTTCTTTTACATTCAGGTGATATGATTGGAGGAAGCCCATTAATTTCAGCTCTTTTCCAAGATGAGCCCACCATTGAAGCATTAGAAAATATCGGTTTTGATGCGGGGACATTCGGAAATCACGAGTTCGATGAAGGAATTGACGAACTGCATCGTATGATGAACGGTGGAGATCATCCAAACGGATCGGTTGGTTATGACGGCATGAACTTCCCTCTTGTAGCAGCCAATGCATATGATACAAGAGATGGAAAATTAATAACAGATCCTTACACCGTATTCACAATGGAAGGTGAAAAAATAGGTGTAATCGGAGTTGTCACTCAAGAAACTCCTTCCATGATTGTCACAAAAGGAAATGAATCATTAAAGATTACTGACGAAGTTGAGGCCATCAACAAGTATACAGAAGAATTAAAGGAACAAGGGATCGAAGCCATTATCGTCCTTGCACATAACCCTGCTACCCAAATTGGTTATACAGATTCATTCGATGCAAGTAGAATTGCAGAACAAATTGATGATGAAGTAGACGTCATCTTTGCTGCACACAACCATGCAATGGTAAACCGAGTAGTTGACAATAAACTAATTGTTCAAGCCTACTCTTATGGTTCTGCTTTTTCTGATGTAGAAGTTGAAATTGATCGCGCTACTGGGGATATCGTTAATAAATCAGCTGAGATTAAAACGGTATATCATAAGGACTATACTCCAGATCCAGAAGTTGCAGCGATTATGAAAAAATATACAGAAAAGGTTGAACCAATTAAAGCAACAGTTGTTGGGCAATCTTTATCTACCCTTGAAAAGGATTATCCAACTGTAGCTAATGAATTTGGGGATTTCGCTCTTGGAAATCTTATAGCAGATGGTATGAAAGCTGCAATGAACGCTGACTTTGCTATGATGAATGGTGGCGGTGTCCGCTCCCCATTAGAAACAGGTGAAGTAACATTTGGTGATTTATTTGCCATTCAGCCATTTGGTAATGTATTAAATAAAGTAAAACTTAGCGGTGCAGATCTAGAGATCGTTTTAAATAACCAGATAACAGATAGAGGTCTTGACTTCCATATTGCTGGCTTTAAATACACATATACTTATGACAGCACTGCTAAAACAGGCAAGGTTGTAGACATCTTCTTACCAAATGGAAGCAAGATTGATAAGACAAAGGAATACACTGTTGTTGTCAACAACTATATGACAGGAAACCTTAAATACGGTATTGGCACTCTTTCTACCGACTTAGAAGTTGGCCCAGTAGATGTTGATGCAACCGTCAATTTTGTAAAAACATTACCATCACCTTTTGAATATAAGTCTGAAGGAAGAATCCAAAAAGTGAACTAATAAACAGCGGACTGTATAGATTTTATAGATGAATCCATACAGTCCTTTATGTTCAAAGATTATACCTACAAAATAAATTAAGCTGCTAAATACTACTTAAAACATTAATTCACTTTTAGTTTTTCAAGGTTTTGATTATGAAATCCCTTCACAATTAACCAGACTGCTAAACTCATCTCATAGACACCCACAGGTAGAGCGATGAGTCCTTTTGCTGCAGAGATAGGTTCTACTATACCAAACATGTCTAGTAAACCGGCTACGAATACCAAAATGGCTGAGATCATCCCATATTGCGCTAAAGGTTTTGGCACTAAACCTGTTTTGAAAAGTAAATAACTATACATAACTGTATTTAAGCCTAACATCAAATTGGGCCCTAACATAAAAGTCCAGCGATGAAATGATTGCAACATTAAACCTAAAGCATGAAGACTTTCACTATTTAAGTTGTCTGCTTCATAATACAAACTAAGATGCAATAAACCTAATATGCTTATCAAGCCTATTGCTATAAAAATAGCTTCCATAAATCGGAAACAAAGATATCCTAATGCAATACGTTCATTCCAACTACGAAGATATGGAAACAGCATAACAGCCGTCCCAATCGCCGCCACTACTAGAAAAAGATCATTTAGTACTCCAATTAAAACCTTTGTCTCAAATCCATCTACCACAGACATATACCATTGATCCGACAATACTGGTTGATAATAAACTACAGCAATGACTGAAGTGACCGCAGCAACTATATATAGAATACCTATTATAATCCCATTCACTCGATCTTGTCTCATCAACGTTACCTCCCTTGAAAAAATTAATAACTCTTTTTTACTACCCCATGCTATACTTATTTTGGAACATTCTAAAAACAAATAATGTGAGGGGTTATTATGGACCATTATGAAGTAATTAAGAATTCTTTGATTTATATTGAAAAGAATATACAACAACCTCTATCATTAGAATCTGTTGCCAATAACTCCAATACGTCCAAATACTATTTTCATAGACTATTTTCAGCCATGATGGGTTGTTCATTGAACAATTACGTATTATCCAGAAGATTGAACACATCACTATCATTAATACAGAACTACAACTTATCTCTAACGGATATTGCTTATCAACTGAATTTTGGAACTCAATCATCATTCACCCGTGCTTTCAAACGCCAATACGGTATTACTCCAAGTTCTCTAAGAGTAAAAGATATGAATATAACTCAAATGCCGATACCTTCAGTGGTTAAAAGATCCATCAAAAACATCAATGGTGATATTGTCTCTGATTTCACCCTCACGGAATTCGAAACAATCACGGTGAGTGGTATCGTTTTTGAAGTGGACCTGGCAACTGATGATTACAAGACAAAGATTCGCTCTCATTCAAAAATGCTTCTAAATAACATTGATGAAATAATAAATGTTCCATGCTATGTCATCTTTTCAGACTGTCAACCAAATTCAACACGATTCAAGGTCCTGTTCGGGGTCCCACTTGTTTTACAGATAGATAATCCCTATTATTTTACAGTCGATGTACCACAACTTTTCTGTGCAAAGTTCAAATATTTCGGTGATTTACTTGACATCGGTGATGTTTTAAAAACTGATTTTGCAAGATTTTTGAAAATCTCAAAGCAAGAATCAGAGAGTTCACATATCGAACTCATTCAAGTTTTTGACAACATTCACAATCTTGATTCGGATTACCACATTTATACACCTATCAAAAAACTACCTATTGATTCAGATTTTTAATATTCGTATTGGTCCCTTTCAAATTAATAAATTTATTTTGATTACTGTTAAGATAACAAAATTGGTTTGATTAAACTTTCCATATCTTGCTGTAATATGTAAAGTGCTTATCGCAAGTTACGAATATATCTTCCTTTAGAGAACAAAAAGAAGTAAATTCCATTTTCAGAATTTACTTCTTTTAAATTGTTTCCCCACAGGTATTCATTTTTTCAAACGCTTATCGAAATTTCAATAATTACAACCATTCACCATATTTCTGGAGACTATTACTTTGTGTATATTCATCTGTTTTTCGTAAAAGATCAACAACGGTTGGCATATCCAATTTCTCGATAAACTCTTCAATTGCAAGAACGCCTGATTGAGCTAATTCTTCACGATGTTCTTCAGATGTAATAAGAGGTGTTGGCAGATGATCAGACGCTTGATCAAAGTATGAACCAATTGCTCCTGATTGCAATGCGTATTTTCCAAGTGCATTACCTGGGTTTTTACTCATGCCGTTTATCATACTTTGCACATCATAGGTTACTGAATTAGATTCTGGAACATTCATCGGAACATCTTCCAATCTGCCTAGTATTTTGTAAGCCCCGATGCTAATATCATTGAATTTCTCCATAAATGAAAAGCTTAAATCTTTCACACTATCAGTTGCTTTAACCATGTCTATATAAAGAATCGGAACTTTTGTTTCATCAAAGAAGTCACGAATCATTCCACTTAGTGTTAGATAAGCAGGGCCATGACATGTTACATATACCTGTCTTCTAAAACCTTGTTTTAAAAGTGATTTTGCTATATTTTCTAAATATCTCATACCTTCTTTGACGCTAATATTAACGGTACCTCGAGCCATCGCTGTCCCACCAGCGAAAAAATAAGGCAGGTTGTGAAGAACGAGGCCATTCGTTGCCTCTGCCATTTTTAAAGCTAGTGCTTCAGCAATTACAGTTTCCGTATCAAGCGGTAAGGCTCCGTGTGTTTCTGTTACACCAACAGGTACAAAAATCAGATCATTTTGTTGCAGATATTCTTCAACTTCCCCGTTTGTACATTTAGATAGGAACCGAGTTCTCATCGAATAACATCTCCTTATTATTAGTTTTGTGCTCTTCTTTCTTTTAAGGTTGTATACATTTCCCCGGCCTTTGCACTATTTAAGTTAAAAATTAACGCAATACCGATAATCATTAAGAGAAAAGATAATATAGGTAATCCGTTATACATACGTAAAACACCTTCTGCCACTTCTTGGCTTTGAGAAGTTTGTCCAGAAACAAATCCTACCCAACCTAAAGCATAACTACCAAGTGCAGAACCAATACCCATACCTAATTTACGTGAGAAAGAATAAATGGAATAAAGTGTTCCATCGTATCGTTTACCCGTTTGTAGTTCTGTGTAATCTAAACAATCTGTAACGAGCGCCCATACAATCATCACAAAAACCATATTTGCGATTGTGGCGATATTATACGCAACGATATAAACATAAACGTTTTCAATAATAAAAATGGTTAGGAGTGTAGAAGCAATTAAGCTGAAGCTTGCAGTACTAATTACCATATTACGTTTACCAAATTTTTTAACAAGACTTGGTACAAAAATGAATAATACCAGTGTAACTCCCATTTGTAAGAATGAGTTGATGGCAAATGCACCTGGATTTTTATAGTATTCAGAGAACACAATTGCAGCTAATTGGGTAACACCATTAATCATAATTAATGAACCAACACTTGCTACCATCATCCCTATTAACTGTCGATTCTTTAAGGCAGCTTTTAATGCATCAGTAAATTTATAATCTGGTTTTGTTCCCACTGGTCTATCATCACGAATACGTTCTGTCGTTAATTTGACAAGCCCCGTATAAGCTAGAACTGAAAGAATACTAAATACGATCGAAATGTAGAAAAACATTTCAGGTACTAAATTCCCAGATTTATCATAGATAAACATTGGGACAAAAGATAAAAATCCAATTCCAACAACCATTCCACCAATAGCACGAGCACGTGATAATTTCGTACGTTCAATCGGATCGTCTGTAATAACAGCTGCTAATGAACCATAAGGGATTGAGTCTGCAGTGTATGCGATACCATAGAATAGATAAACAAATACTACCCAAACATGAGTGGCAGTTGATGACCAACTTGAGACATCCGCAAATGAAATTAAGATTGATGCTGCAAGTAACCATTTCGAAATGTTAATGTACGGTAAAAACTTATCACCGCTTTTTCCTAATCTCCATCTATCTGGAATACTCCCCATCACAACATCTGTGAATGCATCAAAAATCCGTGCAACTAAGAACAATGTTCCCATAAAATAAGGACTTACTCCAAGTACAGAGGTGGTGAATAAAAGGAAGAATGACCCGATGTAAAGGTTTGCAAAACCTCCGCCAACATCCCCCAGCATGTATCCAAATTGGTCACGGAAACCAAATTTTCTAACCTGTTTCTTTTCCATATTGTAACCCCCAAATGTATATGTTTTGTCGCTAAAATGCTTGGATGATATACATATTAATTTCATTTATCATCCTTATTTCTGACTAATTGAAAGCGTTTTATATAATATACTAGTATTTTATCGCAAAGCTTCAAACTTCTTTTGCAATAAACTAGCATCCTTTTACACTAAAATTGCATTCAAAAAAAGCCTTTAATCACATTTTAAAGTTGATCAAAGGCTTCCATTACTATTCTTTTGTTTATACTCTTTTGGGGTTACGCCTTCTTCCTCTTTAAAAACACGAGAAAAGTATTGTTGATTATTAAAACCTACAAGAAAGGTGATTTCTATTAATGAAAGATTAGAATTGGTTAGAAGGTCCTTTGCTTCCTTAAGCCTTATCAAATTTCGAAATTGACTGATTGTCAATCCTTTTTCTTTTTTGAAAGCTCTCATTAAGTGAGACGGATGCACATGTAACTTTCGGGATATTTCCTCAATCGATATATCCTCCGAAAAGTTCATCCTAATAAAATGTTCAGCTTTCTCTGTTATTGTTGCCTTTTCAAGTGTTTTCAAACGAATAGAAGGATCTGAGTACTCTTCTAACATTTTTTTATGAATTTCTTCTAGTTCCGATATTGACTGGGCATTCTCAATCATAATGGCGTATTTTTCGGAAATATAATGACATTGCCAGGAACTCAAGCCACCTTTTTCCGCTGAATAGCTGTAAAGCGTATTATGCGACAATAATAAGTTTTTATAGGAACGTAATTTATTCCTTGGAATTCTTTTCATAATATCTAAAGAGTCTCGTCTTAGATAATCATTCGTTAATTCATTTGCATATTGAACAGCATATTTCTGTTCCCCTTTTCGAATCAATTGCAATAATTCTTCCCGTTCATTATGTGCAGATTCGATTAATTCATGTTTTGTCTTATTTTCATTTAAATCACTTGTTATTTGAACATCCGGGTCTTCCTTATTCATTTTTTTATCACCTCAAAAAGGAGGGCCTGACCCCCACTAGAGTAACGCTTTAACAAACTAATGAATAGGTCCCTAGCTATTAAACGGTCGTATTACAGTTTGATAAAGCCAGCCAATTATCTTTTTCTTTTATTGTCCATTATCCCCTGTATTTGATAGCTAGCCCTTTTAAGAAGTTTCTTGCGAAATTATCTCCGCATTCTTTATAGTTCTTATGACCTTCTTTTCGTAATAAAGCGCCGAGTTCTCCTTTTGTTACCCTTAATCCTACATGATCAAAAACATCAAGCATATCCTCTGTCGTTAAAGCCAATGCGATTTTGACTTTCTTTAAAAGGAGATTATTCACGTTTCCACTTGTCTTAAGAGTAGGTTCTGGCGCATTAGGCTGTCCCGGTTTCGGCTCTTGTTTCCCTCTTTTGTAAATAATGAGCCCATTTAAAAAGGAGTCTAACATACTGTGAGTACATTTGATTTGATCTTCATTCTCATAGTCATCCTCATCGTATGTCTTCGTGAGGATCTTTATCACCTCTGGTACCGTTACTTCTACGCCACCAAATTTAAATATCTCGACCATTTCTTTATTTTTAATTTCCAATGCATATCTCAACCGAATTAAAATATCGTTATTATCCATTTTGTGAGCTCCCTTTTTTTATTGATCATGAAGCATGTCTTTTGACTGTCCTATTAGCTTTATTCCCTTTTCCACGATAATTCAAAACTATAATACCAATTGCAACCATGGCAATCGCTACTAGAATATACAGATTCAATTTTTCACCTGGTATGAAAATAGCAGAAAGTATTGTTCCAGAAACCGGTACTATAAACTTATAAATTGTAATTTCACCTGCATGATTATATTTTAATAACGAATACCAGAGACCAAATGCAACAGCCGAGAGTACAGCAGAGTAGACTAATAGTCCCCATCCAAATGGTGTAAACGTGATTGATCCTGTCTGCATCATCGGCAGACCAATAATAAGCATGACAAGTCCACCAAGACTCAGCTGCCAACCCGTAATTGCAAAAGGATCAATACCGGTTGACAGTTCCTTGGCCATAATTGTTGCAATTGCACCAGTGAGACCTGCTAGAATCATATATCCTTCTCCATCCCACTGAAAACTCATTTTAAGCTCTTGTCCCCAGTTCGCTACTACAATTCCAGAGAAACCAGCAAGTAGCCCAATTGATTTTTTCCAAGATAATCTATCATTTTTATAATAGTAGTGAGCGAGTATAACGGTGAAAAATGTTCCCACCGTCGACAAAATGGCTCCCTGCATACCTGACACTTTTGCTAATCCATTATAGAAGAAAAAATATTGTAGGGCTGTTTGAATCACACCCAGTAAAAGAAGTATCAAAAAATTCCTTTTCGAAACCAATATTCTTTTCGGCTTTATAAGTAATAAAAATCCTAAGACCAACAAACCCGCAAACAAAAAGCGTATTCCTGCAAATACAACCTTAGCTATTACATCATCGGGGGACATTTGCATTTCTTCATAACTCACCTTCAGAACTGGAAAGGCACTCCCCCACAAAAGCGAACAAAAAATGGCAATCCCGATAACTGACCATTTCTTCTGAAAAATATATCTCATGGTGTCAACTCCTAAAAAATCATCCCACAGATAGTATATCCTATAGCATTGTAGGGATTTTGGCAATGAATGTGTTGTGGAAATTCCCGGCATGTTTCACAGAAAGATCCACGAAAATAAAAGATGCCTGGCAAACAGCGTAGCATAACCTTGTTAAGCACTGTTGTCAGGCATAATTGGTTTATTTACAATCTCTATTTTAAGGAGGTTAGCTTTTCTTTAAACGTTTCCTTTGTACATCCAAATACAATACTGTGATCACAAATCGCTTCCACATCATTTCGGTCATGTGTAACAATTATGCAGGTCATGTTTGCTTTTTTTAAAATGGATTGAAGGTCTGCCCGAATCGATTCCCTAAGGTCTGCGTCTAAATTGCTGAAGGGCTCATCCATCAATAAAAGGTTTGGTTTGGGTGCCAATGCTCTCGCTAGGGCAACACGTTGTTGCTGTCCACCACTTAATTCATGTGGAAATCTCGACTCGAATTCTTCCATTTTAACGAGTTCGAGCATTTCTTTCACACGCTGTTTTCGTTCTTTCCTAGGTAGACGATCTAATCCAAATAATACATTATTTTTTACATTCATATGTGGAAACAAGGCATAATCTTGAAATACCATACCAACTTCACGCTCTTCGGGCTGGACAAATAGGCTATCGTTGAATACAGGCTTACCTGCAATAGTAATGCTCCCCTTTGTTGCCATCTCCAAGCCTGAAATTAATCTTAATAAGGTACTTTTCCCGCTTCCACTTTTTCCTAATATCCCAACAATTTCTCCCTTTCCAATTGAAAAAGAAAAGTTTTCAATAATAGGAGCCGCTTTGCGCGAAAATGAAAATGTAAGATTATTAATTTCGAGAACCTTCATTCTTCCACCTTCTTTTTATCGATCATTTGAAACACAACAACTGACAGTGCACTGATTGCGATAATCATTAGAGATGTTATAGATGCTTCATATATTAGCTCATCTTTTGCATATTGGTAGGTTTTTGTTGCTAGTGTTTCGAAATTAAATGGCCTTAAGAGCAGGACTAGTGGTAATTCCTTTGTAATCTCGACAAAAGTTAAGATAAATCCACTTACAATTGCCCCTTTCAATAAGGGCAAATCGATAGAAAAAAATGTTTTTGTAACACTTTTCCTAAGCATTCTTGAAGCTTCTGCGTATTTCATGCCAACCTTTTCAAAACCAACCTCGATTGCATTAAAGCCAGTGGCCATAAAACGTATTGTATATCCAACAATAAGCATAACGATGGAAAGACTCAAAATCAATGGTGCATTCCCATATCCCATATAGGAGTACACTGGTGCAAGCCATTTATCAAGAGTGATAAATAATGCTAATACTCCAATTGCTACAATTGCACCGGGAATTGAATATCCAGACGTTACGAGTTTCGATAAAATATATGAAAAAGTGGAATGGGTACGACTGACATTCGCAACAACAATAGATATAAGCAAGATAAGTACAGTTGAAATTAACGCAACATAGACCGTTTGATACAATAACGTAACAAACGAATCATTCCAAACCTTATGGAAGGTTAGTTTCGCCCATGTAAGTAACTGAATAAAAGGGATTAAAAAGCCAAGCGCGAATACGATTGAACAATAACTTGACGCAGCAAAAGCAGAGAATCCTTTTAGCTTTTTCGGAGAAAGCGGTCTTGTTTTATTACTTAAATTATAACGACGTTGTTTACGTAAAATGCGTTCCAAAATAAATAAACCTACAATAATTAGCATTAACCAAGCTGCTAATCTCATTGCGGTATCTACATCATACATACCAAACCAAGTTTGAAAAATAGCCGTTGTAATCGTCTGAATTCCAAAGTAGCTTGTCACACCATAATCACTGAGCACCTCATAAATGACAAGTACAACTCCGCCAATTAATGCTGGTCTTGAAAGTGGTAAAACTACTCTAAAAAATACAGCCAGTGGCTTACTTCCTAACACTCTCGCATTTTCGATATATGCAGTACTTTGGTTTTCCAAAAACGCCTTTGTAATGATATATACATATGGAAACAAAAACAACGAGAAGACAAATATTGCACCTCGTAGGGAAGAAATAGATAATAATTCAGAATTAATTTGGTAGTCAAATTTATTTCTAAGTGTAGCTTGTATAACCCCAGTATAACCAAGCATATTTCGATACGTATATGCTGCTATATATGGGGGTATAGCAAGTGGAAGAATTAACCCCCACCTAAAAAATTTCTTAAAAGGGAAATCATATGCCGCAATGAGCCAGGCCAAAGTTACACCTAAACATGCTGTTATAAGTCCAGTGAGGGTCATCAAAGCAAATGTATTAAACACATAATTTGTTAATAAATATTGTTTGATGTGCAGCCAATTTTCATTTGGTTCCTGAAACAATGCAAAAAACACAAAAAGGATGGGGAGCAGTATAATAACTGCTCCAATCATACTGATGATCCACCATCCATTTAGTTCCTTTTGTAAAAAACGTCTAATAGCTTTCGTTTTCATTTTTATTATTTCCAGTCAGTTTTATTAAAAATCTCAATTGCCTTTTTATTATGTTCATCTAAAGTATCAAAATTAAGCTCTTGCATTTTGAAATCGCCCCATGTTTGAAGTATTTCTGGCTTTTCTGCATTTGGATTGACCGGAAACTCATAGTTGTTTGCGGATAGGTACTCCTGTGCCTCAGCACTTGTTATATACTCAATAAGCTTAATTGCATTTTCCTTATTTTTGCTATTCTTTGTTAAAGCTATTCCACTGATGTTTACATGAGTGCCGTTCGTCTCTTGGTTAGGGAAAAACACCCCAATTCCTTCTGCAACTTTCTTTTCTTCTGGATCTTCAGAATTGGCCATTAAACCAACATAATACGTGTTCATGATTGCTACATCACCAGTTCCAGCTGCGATTGCTTTTGCTTGGTCACGGTCACCACCATCTGGCTGACGAGCAAAGTTTTTCACAATTCCAGATGCCCATTCTTCTGCGGCAGCTTCACCATTTAGTTCGATGAACGAAGCAAGTAAAGACTGGTTATAAAGACTGGTTGAAGATCTTGCTAATACCTTTCCATTCCATTTTTCACTTGTTAAGTCCTCATATGTCGAGAGCTCACCTGGAGAAACTCGGTCCTTTGAATATACGATAACGCGTGCTCTTGTTGCCATCCCAACCCAATTATTATCAACATCTCTTAGATTCTCGGGAACATTTTCATTCACGATATCTGACTCGATTGGTTGCAGAATACCGTTCTTCTTTGCATGGGCAAGAACTCCACCATCAACAGTAACAAACACGTCTGCTTGTGTACTTTCTCCTTCACGCTTAATACGCTCAATTAGTTCTTCCGCTTCAGCTTTGATTACATTTACTTTGATGCCCGTTTTCTCAGTGAAATTTTTATAAACTGTATCATCTGCCTCATAATGTCTAGCTGTATATATATTAACTTCCTGATTTTCCTCTTTTTTCGTACTATCTATTCCTTCATCACCTTTATTTGTACCGCATCCTACTAATGCAATTGTTAAAGCTGATGTAACAAGCAAAGGTTTAAAAAGCTTTCTGAAATTCATGTTATGTACCCACCTTACCTTTTTATTTTTTCGATAATGAAAATCATTATCAATTAGTACGTTTTTATTTTACTTACTATCGTTCAATACGTCAACTGGAAAATGTAAAAATTCTTAAAAATCATTCATCTCCTCACTAAAAAAACTACCACAGTCAAAAATAACCATGGTAGTTCTAATTAAGAAATATGAAAAGCGACATATGTAATTCGAAGAATATACCTTATTTTTTCTTGGGCTACAAATTCTTGTTGCAAATCAATTCAATTTCTTATATCCAAAGGTTTAATAAACCCTCATTGATTCCTAAATTATACATGTAATATACACCAAATACAGTACTAATTGTCCCCGTTATTAATCCAAATGTCCTGCTTACTTTCCTTCGTTTCTTGCTTAACACAAATGGGATACCAATGATGGTTGTGAAGAGCAGCATGCCAGTGACGGTTCCTATACCAAATATCAGGATATAAATTGCTGCTTCCCCGACACTGTTTACAGTACTCAACGTCAATAGGATCATGGCACCGCTTCCTGCTAATCCATGGATAAAGCCGATAAACATGGACCCTACATACGATTTGTTTTGATGCTTTTTTTGATGCTCATGTTCCACACTGTTCGGGTAGGAATGGACATTTGTCCGATTCTCTCCGTCATGTATTTGTTTATGTATATGAATTTTTCTCAAAGAGAGAATGGTTTTTAATCCAAGGTAGACTAGCATGATTCCTACTAGAAATTCTAAAGACATTGCCCACTTCTCGGGTATTTCGTTCTTCATAAGGATGACGACAAGACCGACTATAAACAGTGTTACTGTATGTCCAATTCCCCAAAATACTCCAGCCAAAGATGCTTGCCATAGCTTTTTACTTTCGCTTGCGATAGTTGATACTGCAATGACATGGTCAGGTTCAATCGCATGCCGTATTCCTAAAATAAAACCCAGGGCCAAAACCGAGAAAAATGTACCTTCCATCAGATTCTCCTCCATCTCTCTTTCTCTCTATGTGTTCATACCCCATAATTATCTAAATTCTGGTTTATAAAAATTAATATTTTCTTAGAAAACTCGGGGTTTTGTTAAACCATTCGAGGCTAATTATATGATGGAAATCAGAAAATATACTTTCAATTGTTTGTGTGTTATTTGCTAACACCCGTACGGTGAATCCTGGGATTGGTAGAAATGACAGTCCTACTTTATATTCCGTTGCCTTGGAATCAATAGCCTGATATAGCCGGTCAAGGAGCGCATGATTAGCTTTTTCATCTATCACAATCAAAGACCCCAAATGAGAATAGCCTTCCATCAGGCCCAGCTTCTCCATATTCTGTATTGCCGGATTTAATTTGATATGATCATATACAACCAATTCATTTTCCATATATATTTCATTGATTAGCTGAAGTACATCATAACTAAACATTTCACCGCCAGGTGACCATCCTGGAGTAATAATATCTGAGTATAGAAGACTGGTCCCTTTCTCCATATGAACTACATTCTTTTGTTTATATCGTGCATCCTGATAACCAATAAGCGGATCAGGAATATACTCGAGATAGCTGCCATCCTTAAGGGTAATTTCTGTTTCCTGGTAGGCATGTTTTTTTGGTGTCTTGTATATTTTGGTAGCTGACTGAGTGGTCAACGTTAGCTTCGCTTGTTTCTCTAACGAAATCTTGAGTTGATAGCGGTCCCCATCCAAATAACCACCGCCTGGATTTAAAATATAATAACAGGCTTGTCCAGAATCATCATGATAGATGGGACGCATCACTTTAAATGCCCCTTGGAAGTACACCTTCTTTGCGACAGTCTTTCCATTCCTTTCCTCTGCACCTAAATGCAAAACTCCTGTCCAATCCTGCATTTTTATTCCAACCCTTTTAAGAGTGCGTTTTTCTTGAGCCAATCTATGACCTGATCGAGACCTTCGTTGGTTTTTAAATTGGTGAAAATAAATGGCTTATCACCGCGGAACACTTTTGTATCGGCTGCCATAACATCCAGGTTTGCCCCGACTAAAGGAGCCAAATCCGTTTTATTAATGATAAACAGGTCCGACTTAATCATACCTTGGCCACCTTTACGCGGGATTTTTTCACCTTGGGCCACATCGATAATATAGATGGAAAAATCAACAAGTTCCGGGCTGAATGTAGCGGCCAGATTGTCGCCACCGCTTTCAACAAAAATTAGCTCAACATCGGGATGTCTCTTAATCAACTCTTCAATAGCTGCGGAATTCATGGAAGTATCCTCTCGTATGGCTGTATGTGGGCAGCCGCCTGTCTCTACACCAATAATGCGATCTTCCGGGAGCACTCCATTCGTTATCAGGAATTTAGCATCTTCTTTTGTATAGATGTCGTTTGTAATTGCGGCCATACTTATTTCACCTTGCATACTACGGGTTAACTTTTCAACCAGTGCGGTTTTTCCTGCTCCTACAGGGCCCCCAACTCCGATTTTAATAGGTTCCATAAAAACACTTCCTTTAATCTATTAATCAACATTAAGAACTAAAAATTCGAACATTTACACGTTCATGTTGCATTTGCGATAGTTCCAGACCAGGAGAGACAATGCCAAAGTCGTCTTCATCCATTTTCACAACCATCGTAGCAGCCTCTACTAGTATTTCTTGAAACTTCTGAATCGTTTTCTGGCCCGCTGTTTGGCCCAAAGGTATAGCCCGGACCGCATTTTGTACAAGACTTAAAACAGTGGAATATAAATAAAACAAAATTGTATCGGATGCGGGCACACCAATATGGTGGCCTACAATCGTAAATACAATCGAGGGATGACCAAATGCTTTGTTTTGTTTGATTCGCTCTCCGTATTCAGAGAGAACCGGAATATCGTACAGAGATTTTACGAGTATTAACATTCTTTCGCCTACCCTTTGGGTACCTTCTCTCGTTTCCCGCGGCAGATTTTGCACGGTCAGCATTCGGTCTAACCTCCATATTTTTTGGATGTCCCCCTTATCCAGCGCTTCGTATACAAGACGACAGGCAAGTCCATCGGAATAAACAAGCTGCTCATTTACATACATAGACAGCCAGTGATGGAACGAATCTCGATCATGTACTTTGTCTGCTTGAATATAAGTCTCCAGCCCGTATGAATGACTAAACGCCCCTGTCGGAAAGTTGGAATCACATAGCTGAAATAATGGTAGGATATTTTTATCCATGGCTATGCCCGATATGTCGGAAGGCCTTCTTCACTTTCCGCTTTTCACGTTCATAAGGAATCTGTAGCTCTTGCAGTAAGTCCTCTACAAGATAGTCATACTGAACAAGCATCTCGTCCCCTTCAAATTGGGCAGGAAGATGGCGATTCCCCAATTGGTGCGCGATTGTTCCCATCTCATTAAGGCTACGTGGTTTTATCACAAGTAAATCATCAGAAAGGACATCTATCATGATTAAATTCTTATCATCCATATAAATAACATCACCACTGACAAAGTCACGCGGATCCTTTAAGCGAATTCCAATTTCCTTGCCATGGTCGGTCGTCACCCTCTGAATCCGTTTCATCAAATGGGCGCTTTCAAGGTAAACTTTTTCAATATGGCGTTTTTCAATTTCTTCTTTTTCCATACTTTCAATATTCGTAACAATTCTTTCTACTATCAATGCTATCACCTCAGAATAAGAAATATCGTTGTCCCATCGGCACTATATCAACCGGCTCACATGTAATTAATTCGCCGTTTACTCTTACTTCATATGTTTGCGGATCAACTGTTATTTCGGGAGTTTCGGAATTTAACTTCATATCTTTTTTCGTCAGTTTCCGAATGCCACGAACCGGAAGAATCATTTTTTGCAACCCTAGCTTTTCATGCACTTTCTCATCGAAGGCAGCTTGCGAAATAAACGTAATGGATGAGTTGGATAACGCTTTTCCAAATTGCGCATACATCGGACGGTAAATAACAGGCTGAGGTGTTGGAATAGATGCGTTCGCATCGCCCATCAATGCCTCAACAACAAGTCCATTTTTCAGAATCATTTCTGGCTTCACCCCGAAGAAAGCCGGATTCCAAATCACAAGGTCCGCAATTTTTCCAACTTCTATGGATCCTACATACTCTGAAATACCATGAGTGATTGCTGGGTTAATCGTATATTTAGCTACATAACGTTTCGCGCGATTATTATCTGAAAGCTCGGTATCACCCTCCAAACTTCCTCTTTGCTTTTTCATTTTGTCAGCGACTTGCCATGTGCGCAAAATTACTTCACCGACCCGACCCATTGCCTGTGCATCGGAACTAGTCATACTGAATACGCCCATATCTTGAAGAATATCCTCGGCAGCAATTGTTTCACGTCTAATCCGTGAATCGGCAAAGGCTAAATCCTCTGGAATGGAAGGATTCAAGTGATGACATACCATCAGCATGTCCAAATGTTCATCCACTGTGTTCACTGTATAAGGCAGAGTGGGGTTTGTTGATGATGGAAGAATATTCATATAGCTGGCTGATTTAATTAAATCTGGTGCGTGCCCGCCACCCGCACCTTCTGTATGGTACATATGAATGACACGGTCTTTAATCGCTGCCATTGTATCTTCCATGAATCCACTCTCATTTAACGTATCTGCATGAAGAGCGACCTGCACATCATATTTGTCGGCTACCCTTAATGCATAGTCAAGAGCAGAAGGGGTTGCCCCCCAGTCTTCATGAACTTTCAGACCGATGGCACCGGCACGAACTTGCTCTGCCAGCGGCTCTTCAGCAGTCGCTTGCCCTTTTGAAGTGAATCCAACGTTAATTGGCAATTCTTCAGCTGCTTGAAGCATTCGGTGCATATGCCATATTCCAGGGGTGACTGTTGTCGCTTTTGAACCGGCCGCTGGACCTGTACCTCCCCCAATCAACGTTGTTAGCCCCGCACCTAATGCTGTTCTAATTTGTGTCGGATTAATAAAATGAACGTGGGTATCGATTCCACCAGCTGTTACAATCATTCCCTCACCAGCAATGATTTCTGTACCAGCCCCGATCACAATATCCACATTGTCCATGATCAACGGATTACCAGCTTTTCCGATGCAATCAATTTTCCCATCACGGATTCCAATGTCTGCTTTATAAATGCCGGTATAGTCTAAAATGACAGCGTTGGTAATGACCAAATCTGCAATTCCATCGCCTCGTGTGACTAGAGGGTGTTGCCCCATTCCATCACGAATTACCTTTCCGCCACCAAATACTACTTCATCACCATAGGTGGTATGGTCCTTCTCAATTTGGATAAGCAAATCTGTATCTGCTAAACGAATAGAATCTCCTGTAGTTGGTCCGTACATTTGAGCATATTGCTTTCTATTCATCTTGAAACTCATTTGGAATCCCCCTTATCTAGTGAACCGTCTACTTTATTATTAAATCCATAGACACGGCGTTCTCCGGCATAATCAATTAGTTCGATTTCCTTTTCATCCCCTGGTTCAAAACGCACAGCTGCTCCTGCTGGGATGTTTAGGCGCTTTCCATATGCTTTTTCCTTATCAAATTGGAGTGCTTCATTGACTTCATAAAAGTGATAATGGGACCCCACCTGGACAGGACGGTCTCCAGTATTTGTTACAGTCAATCTGGATGGTACCCTTCCAACATTACAAACGATGTCTTCTTCTTTTAAGAATAATTGTCCTGGCTGCATGTAAATAGCCTCCTGTCATTTTTATTTAATCGGACTATGAACTGTCACAAGCTTTGTTCCATCTGGAAACGTAGCTTCTACCTGGATATCATCAAGCATCTCCGGAATGCCTTCCATTACATCATCACTTGTCAAAATCGTGGCTCCATATTCCATCAATTCTGCAACTGTTTTTCCATCACGTGCCCCTTCTAATACTTCATAGGTGAGAAGTGCAACTGATTCCGGATAATTTAATTTTAAGCCTCTTTCCTTCCGTCGCTTTGCTAGGTCGGCGGCAACAACGATCATGAGTTTTTCAATCTCACGCGGTGTTAACTGCATAGGAAATCCTCCTCTTTCATAAACTTTATTTGCATTAAAGAAGTCAAAACCTTTACTATGTTCTCCTATATTTCCCAGAAACAAACGCTATTTTTAAATTTTCAAATTACCAATAACTAGACTGGAGTTACTAATAGTTGCAGCACTAAAGGATAAACCTCAAAAAAAGGATCCACCTTTTTCTTTTTTGTTTAATCCTTAATAACTAGGAATACTAACAAGAAGACAACCAAGAAAAGCATTTTTACATAGAGGCTTTTCGTTTTGTGGAGCGATTAGATTAATTTTTGGAGGAAGAATTATTGTGCAAAATACTACTCACAAACCATGGGCAGAAGGAAGGCTGTTTTCCCTGCTGACGGCGGCTTTAAAAGGCATTTCTCAAGTTATGCTCATTGAAAATGCTCTTTCTGGAATCATCATACTTCTAGCTATAACAATTTCTTCCTTTACTTTAGGAATCATCGCCTTTTTATCGGCCTTGATTGCTGCCATTATAGGAAAGTTAGGAGGTGTGGAGGAACAAACAATCAATCAGGGGCTGTTGGGTTACAATTCAGTGCTGACGGGAATAGCGTTGACCTTATTCCTAACTGGACCTTGGGACTGGATAATTGCCCTTGTAGGCGCTACTGTTACGGCAGTGTTTACAGCCGCCATGATTCACGCAATGAAGATTAGGGGGATTCCCGTTCTTACTTTTCCTTTTATCATCCTAACCTGGTTCACATTGTTAGCTTCTTATCGCTTAAAGGCTTTTCACTTAACCCCTAAGTTGGTGCCTGAGGATATTTCCTATTGGGGCTTGGATACATCTGGAAGAATAGATTGGCCAGAAGCAGCATTTAACGGAATTGGACAAATTTTCTTCATTCACAGCACTATATCCGGTTTTCTGCTATTTGCTGCGGTTTTTTTAGCTGGATGGAGGCTTGGCCTTTATGCTGTTTTAGGAAACGTACTAGCTTTATTGACATCCTACTTCCTTGGGGGAGCCCATGATCCGATTTATATGGGGCTTTACGGATACAATGCGATATTAACCACCTTAGCCGTGTCTGTCGTATTTAAGACGGAGCAAAACAGTTTTGCGTTCTTCTCTGGCATTGTCGCTACTTGTATAACTGTTCCATTATTAGCGAGTATAACGACTTGGCTTCAGCCATTTGGACTTCCGGCTTTAACTATGCCTTTCGTTCTTAGCACATGGCTGTTCCTGGGAGCAAGAAAGGTCATGCCAAACCTATAATCGAACCAGCTGAAATCTTTAGCAAATTAACTACAATTAATCACTTTAGTCGCTATGTAAAATATGAGGCATACACCATCCCATTTAGGGAAAAATTGAAAGTGATGACTACTTAGGAGGAATTCACTATGTTTGAAAATTTCGAAGTACGACCAATGTTCGAAGATCAAGTTCATGAACGTCATCAATTCACATTAACGGTTGAGGGAACAGACTACCAAGGACTTTTTCATAATGGAGAGATTCACTGGTTTAATCCACATCCTAAAAATACTTTCCATGAAAGCCATGTTGAAGCCATAGAATCCCAAGTCCATGAGAAGATGTCGGAACACTTGGAGTAAAATAACACGCTGAAGGTTAGTATCTTCCAGAGCATCACCGATTAAATAAAAAAGAGATGTTCCATATTTAGAAACATCTCTTTTTAATTAGTATCTATTATTTACTCTCAGCTGTCCTGCAGAAATTTAGGTGTAGACTCACAGGATCCACTCCTATATCGTTATTCTAAATATTGAAAGTGTAGTGCCTAGTACTCCCGAATTGAGAGACTACAGAGAATTTTGATGATTTTGCCTGAACCTTTGTCAGTGAGAGTGCGACTCAGAGACATTTCGCTGCTCTCGCTCGAGTGTTTTGTCCTTGAGAGTGCGTCTCTGAGACATTGCGGTGTTTTCGCTCGAGTGTTTTGTCTCTGAGAGTGCGCCTCACAGACATTCGGTGCTTACGCTCGAGTGTTTTGTCTTTGAGAGTGCGTCTCTGAGACATTTCGGTGCTTTCGCTCGAGTGTTTTGTCCTCGAAAAAAGTAGTTTAAAAACCAACCCTCTCCAAATACAGCCCCTCGGCATCGGCCATACGACCTGTTTGAATTCTTTCTTTTGATTCTAAAATACTTGGTATGGCAGCAGCATCTTTTTCGCCTAATCCAACTTCAATTAACGTTCCGACAACTTTTCTCACCATATTGTAAAGGAAGCCATTGCCTCGCACTTTGATTTCGATAAAGCCCTCATTTTCATTTATCTCAAGTGAGTAGATTTCACGGACCATGGACTTTTTCTTCGACTTAGCGTTGGAATAGGAAGTAAAGTCATGCTTCCCCAGAAAATATTGAGATGCTCTTCTCATTTTTTCGATATTAAGCTTTTCCTCCACATGCATACTATACTTTCGCATGAAGGGATGCGAATATTGCTTGTTCCAAATCTTATACAAATAGGTTTTATCTTTAGCATTATAGCGTGCATGAAAACGATCATGAATTAACGTAACATCTACAACACTAATATCATTAGGAAGATATCGGTTTAAATATTGCATCACTTCATCTTCCGTTGCGTTTTTATGCATCTTAAAATTAGCGATTTGCGCAAGAGCATGTACACCTGCATCCGTTCTTCCAGATCCAATGATTTCAATCTTTTCTCCTGCCAGCTCGGTTAATACATTTTCAATTTTCCCTTGAATCGTGTTGTCACCATTACCAAGTCGTTGCCAACCTTTGTAACGGCCTCCATCATACTGAATGGTTAATTTATAATTGTTCATTGCTTTCTCCTTGTAAAATTACTTAATAGCTTTAATATAACTTAAATACGAAGTGAAAATCCCGTCATAAGAATAAAACCTCGGTCCTTCGCTAGTTTAACAAGTCTATTAGCACCTTACAATAAGGATAGTAAAACGGTAAACGATTAACAAGTTTATGTGATTTAAAAAAGCTGGAGACATACTAGTTAGTTGATTGAGAGTAATTCATGCATTAAAAAAAGCAAAAAGCAGGAATTCACCTGTTTTTTGCTTTTTTTCAATTCCTACACATTGAAGCGGTCCACACTTTTTAACACTGCATACTAACCCCTCATATATTTCCTAAATGGTATTAGCCATTCGTATACCTTTCTTCTTCCTAATTGAGATCGTCTTAACCACCATAAATATAAACCAATATTCAAAACGATACCGGGAACAAAAATCACGAATAATGGTAACAGTTTATGCTTTACATAAATGTAATTTATCCATTTATCTGGTAAAACATCGGGGTAGGCGACTTTATGAATTGTTTCTGTATAAGACCCGACTTTCTGTGGTGCAATAATCGTCATTGTATACTCGTAATGCTGATTTGACATCAAAGATAGCTTTGGGGGATTAATGACAATACTTTTATTTTCCGGTTCCAAAAAAACCACATAAGGCAGCCACGTTTTATTTTCAAGGCTTTTTCCTCTAGTAAACTCTTCGCCGGGTGTAGGAGATGAGAGTCCCTTTGTACTTACAACGATGAATGGAATTTGATCAGGCTTAGAGCTATTGATTGTAAGCCCAATTAAAGTCGCATTCAAAAATAAAATTGCACAGAACGTTATAAATGCAGGGTCTAAAAAAGTGGAAATATGTATGATACGCATGCGCTTAGCTTTTTTTCTTTTGTTACGTTTGGACTTTCGAAAAAAGGAGTTGTACAAATACCCGACTAAGTATAGGACAATAGCAATTGAAATAAGTAAGAAAATATTCATTTTTTCAGAGATTGAGCCCAATTTTGGGATAATGACTGGACTTCCATTTATCGTAAATACTCTTCCTTGTATTTGCCTTGAATCAACAAAAGGTTCTCCAGCCTCTTGGTCTAAAGAAGAGTTATTATCTCCTTTTGTTATGAATGTACGCTCCTCCGTCACATCGACTATTCGATGTGTAACAAAAGGTTCCTTTAAGAATTTCGGTTTGAACGTGATAATATCATTTACTCCATAGCTTTTAGATCGAATAAGGATATACCCATCATTTGTTTTTATCGTAGGCTCCATGCTTTCGGAATAAACATAGCCTAGGCTAATAGGCAGTTCGCTCCCCATAAATCGTAAGGTTATAGTAAGTAAGAGTCCCAATATAATAGCTGCATATAATATTTTTCCTATTATTTTTGATAGCTTATCCAAATCCCCATCTCCAAGTAAAATATGGAACTTTAGGTTATAATGTTGCCTAAAGTTCCATATACGTTTTTTGCATTAAAGAATTTTTCTTTGCTTATTAACGAGAAGGTGCATCCGTGCTAGCATTAACTTTTACAGTATGGCTCCAATCCTTGCCTGGGCTACCGTAACCGTTTGCTAAGTTAGTATTGACATAAATATTTACATCAAAGCTTTGGCCAGGAGCAAGATATACATAAGCTTCTTTTCCTACGCCATTTACGAAGTTCATTCCAGTACTATCTAAAAGGTTTTTGCCATTAGGCTGAGTGTTTCCGTACCAAGCATCTACGTTCGTAACAACACCGTCTGTGTTATTAATTCTGTATTGAAGACCTGCATTATGTTGCGAACTCCAGCCATCTGCTTCTAACCAAACATAAATGGACTTTTCACTTTGGTTCGTTACTGAAAATACTTCATGGAATTCTGATTTTGCCTGTGGATTAAAACCATCTCCTCCGCTAGAAGTATTCGTAAAATCAAGAGTCAACTTCCCATTCCCTGCTTCTTTTGCATATAATCCATCACCTGATAACGCTACAAGTGCATTTGAATCTGTCACGACTCCCATGGCAGAAGAACGATCTGCGTTGAATACATCAATCGCCCCTGTACCCATTGCTGCTGTTACTGCTGCTACAATAAGTAGCAAAAAACCCATAAAACTTTTCTTTCTCATTTCTACTTCCTCCTCGTATTCGTTTTTATTTACAATTTAATAGTATAAAAAACTACGAGGGTGAACATCATACTACATGGTACTTCTACAGGAACGATAGTGTAATTGTTTACTACTACTAAAGTAGCATTACCCAAGATTATGTTTGTGCAAAAAGACCTAACGACATTTTATCTTTGGTTTGTAAGCATCAAGTCATGTTTGTTTAGTTCTAGGTTTTTAATATAAAGTGCTGCCTGTGTTCGATCATGCAATCCAAGCTTTGCAAGAATTTGGCTCATATGCTTCTTCACCGTGTGCTCAGATATAAATAGCTTTTTTGCGATTTGCTGATTATTTAATCCCTTGCCCAGCTCCTGTAGTACCTCCCATTCCCTTGATGTCAATTGTTCATTGAATTTGTTTTCATCCTTTTTAAGCTTATATTCCAATAACTCCGGGTCATAATACTTTCTTCCCCGACCAACCATGCGTATCGCATAAACAAGTTCTTCCGGTAATGCTTCCTTTAGGACATATCCATCTGCGCCATTCTCTTCTGCCATCATAAAATCCGAATAGGAGGATGAGGAAGTTAGTACTATAAATTTACTATCTAAATCTAGTTTCTTTGCCGCTCTGATTAGGTCAATTCCACTTTCCCGGCCCAACATCAAATCAACCAAGACCAAATCTGGATTTTTCGTTTGTATCAACCCTATTCCTTCCGATGTGTTGCTGCACACCCCTAATATTTCAATATCACTCTCGAGGGTGAGTACGGAAAGTAGTCCTTGGATGACGAGAGGGTGATCATCTACGATTACGATTTTCATCATTGCAATACTCCCTTCTTATTAATAGTTCCACTATTCGTTTTGGCATTCGGTATGGTCACTTGAACAACGGTAGAAACACCTATTTCGCTTTTTATGTCAACACTACCTCCCAATTCATTCACTAACCTCCTCATATTTTGCAAACCTAATCCATAGCCTTTTTTAAGTGCTTGATTGGTTACATCAAATCCCTTACCATTATCTGAAATACTAAGCTCTGTATATAAATCTCCTATAGCAAGCCTTATAAATAATTGAGTACATTTTCCATGACGAATTGCATTACCAGTTGCTTCACAGATAATTCGATATACCCCTCTTTTTTCAGAAACCCCAAGTAGTTGTTCGTCTCCCGTGAATTCAAGGTTCGTGGTTATCTCATTTAATGTTGAGATATTTTTAAGAAAACTCATAGTATCTTCTTGAAAGCTTTTACGCCCTTCCTTTCTCGAGCTAAGTCTGTATATAGTGGATCGTAATTCTTTCATGGCTAATCGGGCTGAATCTCGTAACAGTAATAACCTTTCCTGTATTTGTACAGCGGTCATGTTCTCCCAATTTTTCATGACACTATGGGCAGCATACGATATACCGAAAAGCCGCTGTGATACACTATCATGCATCTCGTTAGCAATCCGATTCTGCTCCTCAACAATCATTAATCTTTCGGTTACTTCTTCTAAATGAAATCTTTCAAGTATGATAGCGCTTAATTCAGAAACGAATTCAAGTTGCTTCCCATATTCAACTATGTCCGATTTAATGTTATCGATTCTGATTCCAATCATCCCATAGTCCCTTGACAGAGATTTTACCCGAACTACTTTAAATGTATAACCACCTACATCCAAATCCGTTTTATTATCTAAACGTATTTTATCCTTCCATAAACCGCTAAGCCGATTCCTAAGTTCCCCATTGATATTATGTAAAAGAATGCCCGATATATATTGCATTTCCTCATTTATTCCATCAGGTACAGTCCAATAAAAAACCAAATCCGATCTTGTTAGCTTGGCGGTATAATCAACAAATGTCTGATAAATATGCCTTGGATTATGCTGAGTTGTGAGGGCCTCAACAACCTGATAAAGTGACATTATATGTTCCATTGTTTCCCGTGTTCTTTTATTGCTTTGTTTCAAAAGGAAATTGGCCTGCAATGATTCATTTTGCTGTTTTTTTAATTTATTCGTTAACTCTGTCATTAATTGGGCGGCAAGTGTGGTAAGGATAAATATTAAAATCAACTGTGAATGCTCAGATAAAATGGAGAATAACCCCATGCTATTTTCATTAAAAATAAAATAGGAAATGACGGTAGAGATCGATAAATAGCCAACCAAATTTAACCAACAAAAATAGACTGATGGAAAACCTATTGAGATTAAAATAGGATTTAGTGCATACCAAACAAATGGGCTATTCAATCCCCCTGTTGGCAATAAAATTAATATGATTCCAACCGTTTCTAGAAATACAAGCACTTTTGAACCCTGTGAATTGATCCCATACCCCTTATATACTTTTGTAATCACCACTACCGATACAAATAAAAGAATGATAACTGTCAGTTTGAATATCCAAAGTGATGGTGGATTACCGAAAAAATAAAATATCGATGTGAAGAACCATGAAAGGTATCTGAATGTATGGAATACTTTTTGCTGCTCAGATTCACAGTCATGAATACCTATCTTCTTTAGAATATGGTTAAACATGAGAATTACCCACTCCTGCATAATGGTCAGAAAGTGCCCCGGTTTGATAAATAAAGACATACCCCTCATCAATCACATAATAATCCTTTAACTCACCTTCACTATCTTCGTAAGTATAAATAATGGCATCTTTCTCATCCGAAATTTTTAATAGGGATGCGAATGAATCCACAATAATCCTTTTATTGCTGTCAATGGCTGCAATATTCGACTGTAATACACTAACCATTCTTGCTTTATATTTCTTATCGATTTTTTCGTACTCCGATCTTGATTTTGCTGGATAAAGACCCTTAATATGACGAAATGCCATGAGTACAGCGGCTAAAACCATTAAATACATTACTGCACATACCACTTTGACCAGCAATAATGGAACTTTCATCCCAAAAAGATGGAAGACATGCTGTATAGTATAAGTATTGGAGATAGGTGTTGTTGTAATAAAGCTTGTCTCATCACCTATGGTGATCCGTATTGGTGAATACTCAATATTTGTTTCGGCATTATGAGTGATAGGTATTTCCATACCGTTATATATGACATTTCCCGTTATGACAGGCGTAATCTGAAAGGAGTAGCTAGGAGGAGTTGCATTTATACTTCCTTCAACCTCTTTCATAAAGCTTGTTAATTGTTCTAAATTAATTGGATAATCCTTATCTATCAATTTAATATTTGTACCTTCCAGCTCAAAGCTATCCTCTTCGCCTAATAAATAGTCCTTTTGCCAAAGTTCCGTTGCGACCAGGTTTAAAATTACTTCTTTTGAACCATTCACTTTAATAGGTTTATCTGATTTAATTGAAGAGGTAATGTGAACGATTACATCATTTGTAACGGCTGTGAAGCTTTCATGTTCAAGATCAATAATCCCACCTTTTGGATGAAGCCCAAATGCGTCAATATCCGCTTTAAACGTAAAGACAGTTTCTTGGGTAACTGTGTTTTCTGTGTGTGTTTCCGTTTTCTCAAGTGGGAGCATAAGAATATAGGAAACGAAACCTGTTGCTAGAATGCTTAAACCTGCTAATATACTATAAATATACTTTTTTTGTTTCTTATTTTTTGGCTTGAATAACAGTTTTTTACTTTTTGACACTTTTGTCACCACATCCCATTTATGATGATTTTTCTTATATTTCAATTTTGTCCTCCGTCTTTTCTTCGATTGCCATATTTATAATTACATGTTTTTGAACGGTTATATTTCCAGTATCCCAACGGAAGTAAAAGGTTGCATTAGATTCTGTATGTAAGTTATCTAGAATGATGGAGTCTATTTCATCTAAACTCTCTGTTAAATCCACTTTCGTATTTTCACCTATCCCCAATAACACGCCGCCATTATCGAACTGTAAATGAAAATTATCAATCTGAATTTGTTCAAGGTAAATCGGTTGGGCCATATTATTTTTAATTACTAGATTATGATCCACATCTGTAATTGTCGTTGATTCTTCTGTTCTATTAAGTATCATCTCTTTTGTGTAATAGTCTGTAGATAATTTCGTCACATTAATATTTAAGATTATCGATTCGGGCAAAGTTATGAATGCATTTTCTTCATCTGCAATTTGCATGGATACATCCCTATCTGCATCGAATTGTGATATACCGGATGATTTGATAACAATTACAAGCATACAAAAAACGGTAACTGCAAATAAAATAATGAACCTCAAGCCCATTCAACCTCCTTATTTTGAAATACGTTAATAGTTTCGCTACACTTGTTCATTATATAGAACAATGAAAGCCGAATAAAGAATGATGCCTTTCCCCATTTACGATTAAATGCATCATTAATCTGAGATTTCCTATTCTTTTAGGGACAATCTATAAGTAACCCAACTTTAATGCTATCTCTAACATATATGACATTCAATGGAATTTTTTGTCTAATTTTAGGAATCTTTCGACAACATTAGGTATAATCTTCTCAAATATTTATAGTTTCTTAGAGTTTCTTTTTGTAATTTGTAGATTTATATTCCTCCATGTCGAATTTATTAAAAAGAAAAGTGGAATAAACGGGGATCATTCCTGCCAACTTTCAATAACATAATTAAAAGCAAAAAGCAGGAACTCACCTGCTTTTTGCTTTGCCGATTCCCGGAAGTTAGTCATTCCAACAACTCACGTATCTTCTCTGTAAGTATTGCTTTTCTTACCTCATAAAACTTTTCGAAGTCTTCTATTTCAAGTGAAACATCATGCGGAATCATAGCCTTGTCAACAGTTGTTTCTCAAAAACACAGCCTGACTAAGTCTTTCGTTCACTGAGGCTGGGGGCCAGACCCCAAGTGCGGTAACGCTTTAGTCCACCGGGGGTCAGGCCCTTTAATTTGAACTAAATCTGTTTTAACAAATATTCGCACCCTTTACTCGAACTAAGTCGAGCTGCCACATAAGGAGGGTGTACTCCTTTTACGCCTTCGAAAAGAAGTCCCAGCCACAATACCTTATCGTCAATAATCACAAATGGAAATGAAAAGTTTTTGTCTATCCAGACATCACACTTGCCCCACTTTTGATTAGAAATAACAGTTAATTTAATTAGTTTTTTTCTGTTTACCAATTGCTGATTCCATTCCTCCGATAGCTTGATTCCCTCCGGTAGGCAGATGGTAATTGATGACTGTGCCGCTCTCAAATCTTGAAGAATAACTTCTACCTTTCGTGCATGAATCCATCTTAACTTTGGGTGTTGGTTTCGAACCCATGAACCGATCTCATTCGTTGTGACCGTTTGATTGTTCCGAGCCTGATGGTCGACAAGCTGTCTCAATGTTCTTCCATTATAAATATGCCTTTCGATAAAGTTTCTGTCACTGACCTGAATGAATTTTCCTTTCGTTCTTGTAATGGCAACATTAATCAATCGCTTACTGTCCTTGCCAGTGACTAGCATACCAGGCCGATCCTGCGGTGCACTGTCAACCGTATCAAATATCATCACATCACATTCACTCCCTTGGAATCGGTGTACAGTGGCTGCGATAATATCTACTCCGCTACGCTCCTTCACATAGATTTCTTCAAGAAGCAGTTCCATGAGGTTAGCTTGGGCACGGTATGGTGTCACATACCCAATTGATGTAGCGCCGTTTATATATGCTTCATGAATACATTGAAAAGACAGTAATAATTGCCATAGATTGAATCTTGAATTCGTTGTTCTATCGCTTACACAATTCATTCCAGTGAAGCTTGTATCTAAAAGCACAGAAGCTTTCCCTTGAAAAGGGGGAAGGCCAGTGATATGATTTCTACTTTTATAAACACTTTCGTGATCTTCAACTAGGGATTGATAGATGTACCGATTCGTAAAGGCTGAAATATCTGGGTGCATCCTGCGCTGTTCTTTTAATAAAAAAAGCTGAGGGTGAAGCTTCCCATTATGTAACCATTCCACTACACCAGCCTTATGGAAGACATCCTCTTTCAGCCATTCGGCCACGAGTGGATTACGGCTAGCAGCAATCGGAGGCAATTGCATGAAATCACCACAAATAATCACTCGCTTTCCCAAGGTTGCAGCAAAAGCAGCTTGGGGTACATAGGCCATACTAGCTTCATCGAGGATGACGATGTCGTAATTCGATTCATAAATAGCACTATCACTAGCTGCCTTTGCAAGTGTCGCACCGACAATGAAGGCATCTTTAACTAACTGAACCTCTTTCCTTCTGATTTTCTCCAGTATCTTAGAAAACTTCGTTTCTAGTTCTAGAAGATGATCCGAATCTCGTTTACTGAATGAAGTGGCTAGATCTTGCTTTAAGTGGTACCTTTCTTCAACCAGTCGCTCTCTATCCTTGGCAAGGAGTGGGTCCTGTTTTTCAATAAGCTGATTTGTGGTAATTTCGTGATGGGCAGACAGCGTTTCCCCTATATTCCCACCGTAGCGAAGCACATCCCCTTCTCTGAATCTTTTTTTCCTTTTAATAAAATCTGTCATTTCACTCATCAATACATCAACTGCTTGATTACTGTGTGATAAAATCAATACTTTTTTCTTTAGAAAATATTTGTTGGCTGCAGTTCTGGCTAAGGTGTACGTCTTTCCGGTACCTGGTGGCCCCCATACGAATGTGGCAGGATTGTATTTTGATCTCAAAATCAATTCATGAACACTACTCTTAATTTTCTCCTTTGGATGTTTCGTTTCCATGGAAGGATTCATTAATCTCTTCACTCGTAACCGTTTTTGTTTGCTATTTTTGATTTCATCCAAGCGCTCTATTAACTGTTCAAGCAATTCCCATGGGTCATGGAGAAGATAGGCATCTGGGATGAGGTCACCAAAGTTATTTTCCAATGCAAGAATAATTCCCTTACCTTCAGAGGAAAGCACCTTCCCACTACTTTTCATTGCACCCCATTCCAAATTTATAGTGGAGCCTACCGGTATCCTTAAAGGAAATGCAGTATCAAAATAGTAGTTAAAAGGGCTGTCGTTTGATAACAGTCTTCCGTTCGTTACAGAATAGCGGCTTCCGCCAAACTTTTTTAAATGATTAATCTCTAGCTGCAGGGCATGCTGCCATTCTTTGATGTACATTTTGGTTGTTGTCATTAGCATCCCCTTAGTGATTTTGTTAAGGCCTTTTTGTAATGTTCATGTCAATTGTCCCATACGCTTCATTAAGCTTCACTATTTCAAGCTCTTTTAAATTCTCATTCAACTGCAATGCTAAACTTTCAATTCCAAAGAATTCTGTAAAAGTATGACTCCCAATGATAAGATTTATCCCTTTAAACTGCGCATATTGAATCGTATACAAATTACACTCACCTGTAAGATATATATCACACTTATTTTCAAACGCTTCCTTAAGGCAAGCTGTTAGCGCCCCATTTTCACAGACTAAGCCTACTCGCTTCACCTTTTTGTCATTAAACCGCCAATATTTAACTGGTTCTTCTAGTAGATTTTCATAAACTAATTATTAATGACAAATAGTATAATAAGATTCTATATTCTCAGATGACCCTCATACTAAATTATTTTAATGAATAAATTATGCTCAAGAAATTTTGTTCAGTTTGCGATAATGTATAGTTTTTGCGAGTGATAAGATGCGTCTCAAGATAGCGATATTCCTCAGGCACTATAGCAGTATCTTTTATTCCAAAACGATCTGCTACTTTTCTAGGCATCAATGTGATTCCTAATCCTGAATCTGCACATTTCACTAAAGTTTCTAAAGCACCAACTTCAATCGTTTCTCCTAATCTTAAATGATATCTTTGATAAAGAGATTCCATATGTGATCGATAAAAACAGCCATAACTAAAGACAATTATTGACTTACCCTCCAGTAATTCCTTCCAATCGTCTTTTTTTGAAACTCCATTTCCAATTAAGACCATCTCTTCCGTCCATATTTTTTCTGAAATTACCTGTTTATCATTAATAGGACCAGTCACGAATGCTAAATTAATATCTCCACTACATACTTTTTCAACCATTGCATCTGTTGTCCCAGTTTGTAAACGAATAGGTACATGGGGATGTAATTCATGAAAACTTCTTAGACCATCCGTTAGTCTTACGGCAGCTGCTGATTCCATTGCTCCAATTTGAAGAGTAGGCTCAAATCCTTGCATAATCGTCTCTGTTTCTTCCCATTTTAGGAGCAATTGTTTGTATTGCTTAAATAAGACTTCACCCTTTTGTGTTAATTTCATGCCAGACCGGCTCCTGAAAAACAATTGTGCATTATAATGAGCTTCTAACTTTTTTATTTTTGCAGTCATATTTGACTGCAAGTGATTTAACCTCCGAGCAGCTTCAGATAGACTTCCTTCTTCTGCAACAGCAACGAAGGCCAGTAAATCTTCAATATGCATGCCTTAACATCCCCTTTCCATCAAAAAAAGTGATGGATATATCATTTAATAACATTTTCTTTAATCAATTATATTCATTATATTAATCATATAACCACTAAGAAAGGGAAATATTTTATGAATAGGAAAAGTTTAGAACTAATTCTGCTCAGTTTTTTTACGTTAGCAATTGTAATGGGGATAGGCCGCTTTGCTTATACACCATTATTTCCCTACATGGATAACTTATCATCAAAAGCTGCAGGATGGCTTGCTTCAGCAAACTATACCGGTTATTTTTTAGGAGCATTTCTTGTAAAATCCATTCATCCAACACGTCAACGCTTTCTTTTTTATCTCTGGACCAACATTGTCACCACTATCCTTATGGGTGTTACTATGTCATTTAGCATTTGGTTACTATTACGTTTTATTTCAGGGGTTACAAGCGCCATTGTTTTTGTATATATATCGGGATGGATATCTCAAGTAGTTCATAATTACGAAGGCAAAAATCGAAATGGAATTATATTTGGGGGTGTGGGATTCGGAATTTTTCTTTCTGGTATTTTAGTTCCATTATTAATGCCCATCTCTAACTGGAGAGTTATTTGGATCACGCTCGGACTAATTAGTATTGTTTTCACATTGATTTTCTATAGATTCTTACCTGAATCTAACCAAAAATTACATTCTCCACACAAAAAAAACTTAACTGATTCTAAGCGTTCTGTTCTCGGTTTATATATTTGTTATTTTTGTGAGGGTTTTGGATATATCATTTTTGGTACTTTTATAGTTGCAAAGTTAAGTAGTAATGACGCCTTACCAATCTCACCTTCTATTATATGGGCTATAACTGGATTAGCGGCTATCCCTTCTTGTTTGTTTTGGACGTGGCTGCGAAATCGTATATCTTTAACTCGAGCTCTTTCTATAGCTTATATTGTACAATTAACGGCAATTGTTTTTAATACAATCTCTTCCTCCCTTATTTTCACAATTCTTAGTGGGATAGGGTTTGGAGGAACATTTATAGGGATTACAGTGTTATCATTTGAGATGGCTCGCAAATTGCGGCCAGATGCTCCCCAACAACATATTGCTGGTATAACCGCAGTATATGGAATAGGACAATTGTTGGGTCCCATTGCGACGTCGTTTTTACATCCCGATGTCTCCTATATTCCATCTTTTTTATTATCTGCAGTTGTTATTTTAGTTGGTCTGGTGACTTCTCTTATTTCAGATAAAATCTCAAATATTAAAGTTAATGAAAGTCATTAATTTTATCTTTTTATCGAAAACTACCTAATATGCAGGCGGTAATTCAAAGACTAAATTTCTCCCCTTTTCATATCTTACTGACGATTAAATGATTGTTATATCATTGTCACTTAACATGGCTTGAGTGGTGATTGCAGACAAAAAGATATAGTGGTGTTACCTCAACAAACTGTTTTCAACTAATTTTCCTACCTAAACCTTATAAATTATTTACATTTTTATTTCAATAACTTCAACGAAACGAGTTGTTAGCTCTTCTTGGGTTGACGCACTCCAAAAGAATTCATGTTTGACGAAAAAACTCGTCTAACCGCTGATGCTTAGCTAAATAATGAATTTCACAATATACAAAATAATTAAGACAACGCTGACAAAAATAAGTGTAAAGGCAAACCTTCGAAATCGTTTCTTCACAAAGTAGCGAACGCTTTTTGCTTTCTTAGTGCTAGTTCGTTCCATATTACCCCTCCATTCATGCATGTACCGACTCTTTTATTTTATGCAAGACTTTCAGATTAGTAGAAGAAATAAAATCCGATGCAAAGTTGTTTTTCATTTATATAGGTTTGACAGCAATTGATAATAAACCCATTGTTACTTTTTAATTCATTAACTGACTCATCCCCTTTTTAGTTATCCAGCTAAATTTCATTATTCATTTATCTTTCTTCTTCATTTGTTTTACGAATAGACATGCTTACATTAGAAACATTTTAAATTACCTATTGACTTTGGTTCTTAACACCATATAATTTTCCTTAAGGAAACATTTTTTATATAGGTTAAATTTATTGCCCCAGAGAACATTTATTGCTCTTTTGCATATTCTATAAAAATTCAAACTTGTCGATGCTTAAAATTTTCTCTTTAGTTAAAAGTAAAGCTAATATTTCATGAAAAAAGGGGAGGAGAATAATGGATTCTGCAATCTCTATTAAAGATCTGCATGTATCTTATTATGGGAATGAAGCTGTGAAAGGAGTTAGTCTTTCTGTTGATACTGGTAATTTAGTTGGAATTATAGGTCCTAACGGTGCGGGAAAATCAACTTTTTTAAAAGCATTATTACAGCTTATACCTACTGATAAAGGTGAAATTAGGGTGTTAGGAAAAAGCATTAAAGAAGTTCGGAAGAAAATTGCTTATGTTCCACAGCGTAATGATATTGACTGGGACTTTCCAATCACCGTGCTCGAGGTCGTCCTTATCGGTACCTATCCACATCTAGAATTATTTAAGCGACCACGCAAAAAAGAAAAGGAATGGGCGTTACACTGTCTCGAACGTGTTGGTATGCAAGACTTTAGTAAAAGACAGATTGGCGAACTTTCTGGTGGACAGCAGCAACGTGTATTTCTTGCAAGAGCGCTCGCCCAAGAAGCAGAATTATTTTTCCTCGATGAACCGTTTGTTGGTGTTGATGTTTCAAGCGAGGAAACTATTGTTAAAATTCTAAAGGAACTTTGCCGCAGTGGAAAAACCGTTATCGTTGTTCATCATGATTTAAGTAAAGCAAATGACTATTTCAACCAACTAATATTACTGAATAAGGAATTAATTGGTTTTGGTACAGTGGATGAAGTTTTTAAACCTGAGGTAATTGGAAAAGCTTACAAAGGAAAATTTGCATTTATGAATGAGATGGGAGTGTCTTTATAATGGCTTTTATCGAAGCAGTTATGCAGTATGGCTTTTTACAAAAGGCGTTAATAACCTCAATAATGGTGGGTATTATTTGTGGAGTTATTGGTTGTTTCATTATCCTAAGAGGAATGGCACTTATGGGGGACGCAATATCACATGCAGTACTTCCTGGAGTGGCTATCTCCTACATGCTCGGGATTAATTTCTTCTTTGGAGCAGTTTTTACTGGTATCTTGACGGCCGTTGCAATCGGATTTGTTTCTCAAAATAGTCGAATTAAACATGATACATCTATTGGAATCATGTTCACTGCAGCATTTGCTTCAGGAATCATTATCATTACGATGCTAAAAAGCAGCACAGATTTATACCATATTTTATTTGGAAATGTGCTAGCTGTTCGATCTTCAGATATGTGGATTACTTTAGTGATTGGAATTATCGTATTAGCAGCAGTCTACCTCTTTTACAAGGAATTATTGGTTACGTCGTTTGACGAAACAATGGGAGCTGCTTATGGATTACCAGTCCGCCTTATTCATTATTTTCTAATGACCTTACTTACAATGGTAACCGTCGCATCCCTACAAACAGTGGGAATCGTATTGGTAGTAGCTATGTTAATTACTCCTGCGGCGTCAGCTTATCTGTTAACTGAACGCCTATGGATTATGATTTTTCTTGCATCTGGTATCGGCATCATTTCGTCTATCGTTGGGCTATACTTTAGTTTCACATATAACTTAGCTTCAGGTGCGACTATTGTACTTGCATCGACCGCCATTTTCATTCTCGTTTTCTTACTTTCTCCAAAACATGGATTAATTTGGAAAACATTAAAAATGAAAAGAAAGAGAGCATCATTAATCTAACATTCTATAAAATGAGGAGGAAAAAACAGTGTTTAAAAAAAGTCTCCTATTGTTGTCTATTCTTTTTCTATCAATTTTCTTGCTAACGGCTTGTAGTGAAGAAAAAAGTAACGGTTCTGCTCAAGACAGTAATGAGGAAAAAGTTCAAGTAGTTACTACCTACTCCATTGTCTATGACATCGTGAAGAATGTCGGTGGCGATTTAGTAGAGATTCATAGTTTAGCTCCTATTGGGTCAAATCCTCATGAATACGACCCACTTCCTGAAGATGTGCAAAAAACAACTGATGCAGATGCAGTATTTTACAACGGTTTAAACCTAGAGGCAGGAAACTCATGGTTTGATCGATTGATGGAAACAGCTGATAAAGACGGTGAAGATGCTCCTGTCTTCTTAATGAGTGAAGGCGTTGAGGCAAAGTACTTAACTACAAAAGGAAAAGAAGGCGAAGAAGATCCTCACGCCTGGTTGGATATAAGAAATGGGATTAAATATGCTGAAAATGCACGCGATGGATTAATAAAAATCGATCCGGATCATGCTGACGTTTATAAAAAAAATGCAGAGGAGTATATTGCTAAATTAGAAGAATTGCATGAAAATGCTGTAAAACAATTTAATGAAATTCCTGAAGAAGAACGAGTCCTAGTTACAAGTGAGGGAGCCTTTAAGTATTTTAGTGAAGCATATGGATTCCAGGCTGAATATATCTGGGAGATCAACCAGGAAAACCAAGGTACTCCGGATCAAATCACAAGAATTGTAGATATCATTAATGAAAAAGGCATTAAAGGCTTATTTTTAGAAACGAGTATTGATTCACGTAGTATGGAAGCTGTATCTGCTGAAACAAATGTTCCAATTTTGGGTAAAGTCTTTACTGATTCTTTAGCAGAACCTGGAGAAGATGGCGATACCTATATTTCGATGATGGAATGGAATATCAACACATTTAAAGAAGGTTTATCGAAGTAAGATAATAGGTAGAAACAAACACCTCTTCTAATACTGTAGAGGTGTCCTATTTCCTTTTTTATATTGATTCTGTAATTTCACGAACAATCTAACGAAACCAATCCGTTAGAATTACCATGGTGAGAAAACCAAAAATGAAGGCTAATGTGGATGCTCTTTCATTCCCATCTCCATGACTTTCTGGAATTAATTCTTTATAAACAACAAAGAGCATTGAACCGGCAGCAAAAGCAAGCCCATAAGGAATAATATGTTCAAACGATTCTCCAAATAATACACCTATTAGTCCAGCACACATTTCAATGATCCCTGTCAAAGTAGCAACAAAAATTGCCTTAATACGACCCACCTTTTGTGTCACTAAAAATAGTGCTACTAAAAAACCGTCAGGGACATTTTGAAGTCCGATTGCAAAGGAAACAAGTGCTCCCAACTCCTGTCCATTACTTACATTACTAATTCCGACTGACAATCCCTCAGGTAAGTTATGTAGAGACATAGCAACTAAAAACAAAATGATTACACTATGGTTCGATGGTTGACGTGAGTGCTCTAAGTCAACATGTGGAATTAGACTTTCTAACAACGTGAGGACAAACGTACCGATTAGTATCCCAATAACCAACACAGTTATGTTAGATAGTTTTATAGCAGATGGAATTAAACCGTAGGCTGAAGCTGCAACCATTATACCCGCTGTATAAGCTAGCAATATATCCTTTCCTTTATGGGAAACATTCTTAATTAACAAAACAGGTATTGCTCCTAAGCCTGTACAAAGAGAAGAAAGAATAATAGGTAGATACTGCATTTGAATCCTCCAGAATCGTGTTAATTCATCATATGTATAAAATCTAGTAACATGCAGTCCTGCTATAATTTCTTTTCTTTTTTTATAACAATCTAGAGTTTTATTAAATTACCTTCATTGTCCTAGGATAGTATAGGTTGAGCTTATTGGATGGTGAAAAAATGGAGTCAAAAACAACAAAGAAGTACCTTTATGAAATTTATAAACTAGAAAAGGTAAATGGAAATGCAGCGATTTCAGAGATTGCAAAATCACTCAACGTATCATTACCTTCTGCTTCAAAAATGGTTGTAAAATTAAAAACAAATGGATTTGTAAACTTTGAACGATACGGAACTGTTACCTTGACACAAGTGGGAACCAACATTGGAAAACAACTCGCTTACACCCACCAAATCTTAGTTACCTTCTTTCAAATAATTAGGGTGCAAGAAATGGATATAAATCAAGAAGTAGCTAAGATTCAATTTAATTTAAGTATCGAGGTAATAAATAAAATGAAACGTTTCCTAGAAGATAACGGTTATTCTGATCCTCATGAATCACTTTGAACAATTGAGTAAGGTTCGCGGCTTATAATTAACTCTTTTCTCCGGATTTATCCACATTTTCACATTTTTAAGACATGTTTTATTCCGACTGTTGATAAATTGTGTAAAATGATTAGTACTTAGTTGCACTTTTAAAACTATCTGAGCCACGCACTCTATGTGGCTTGAATGTTGATTGCAGACACATTGATGTAGTAGTGTTTACCTTTTTCACTTGTATTTACTTATGATAAGGTTCTCCGTAATTAACCAAAATGATGATATATAAAAAACCATAACACATACTTAGCATAAAAAAGGATGTGTTATGGTTTCATTATCTTTTCTTTTAGTCTAATTCATAATAACTGCAAACAACTTGTCCAACAGCTTTTGCTGCCACAAGGAGTGCATCCTCATCAATATCAAACTTTGGATGATGATTAAAGTAAGGATTTTCTACCCCTTTTGGTGTGCATGCAATGTAAAAGAAGCAAGCTGGGAATTTGGCTGCATAATAAGCAAAGTCCTCAGATGGAGACATTGCTGGGAATTCCTTCACTTCTTTAATATCCTTATCTTTCATGTTCCGTAAGCTTTCTGCAACCTTAGCTGTAAGTTCGGGATCATTGTATACTGGCGGATAATCTGGTGTGTAAGTAAGCTCACAGGTTACACCAAATTCCTCCTCAATCCCCCTTACAATTCGTCTCACTTCTCGCTCAATTGTTTCTTTTGTTTCATTCGTCATATAACGAATATCACCTTCAAGCTCGACACTATCTTTGATTACATTGAATGTACCTTTTCCATCAAATGAACCAATTGTAATGACACCGATATCGAATGGGCTTAATCTGCGGCTAATAATTGTTTGCGCTGCCGTAACAAAATGGGCAGCCGCAACAATCGCATCATTAGCTAGATGAGGAGATGAGCCATGTCCGCCTCTTCCTTGCACCTTTAATTTCATATATGCGCGTCCATTAAAGGAATACCCAGCATGATACCCTACTGTGCCCGCAGGTCCCATAGGTAATAAATGAATCCCATAAACAGCATCTAAGTCATCAATCAAGCCAGACTCTACAATACTTTTCGCACCACCTGGTGGCACCTCTTCTGCATGTTGGTGAATAATTTTGATTGTACCTGGGATAGAATCCTTTAATTGAATTAAGCAATCAGCTAAAACCAATAAATAAGCTGTATGCCCATCATGCCCACATGCATGCATGACTCCTTCATTCTTTGATTTAAATGCGACATCTGTCTCTTCTACAATTGGAAGAGCATCAAAATCTGCGCGAAGACCAATCGTTTTCCCAGGCTTTCCACCTTTAATTGTTACGACAATCCCATACCCATTCCCAACATTTGTTTGAACTTCAACATCTTTTCCTTTGTAAAAATCCGCAATATACTGAGCCGTTTTCTCTTCTTTAAAAGAAATTTCAGGGTTCTCATGTAAGTGACGGCGGATTGCGATGATTTCTTCTTTACGTGACTCTAGCATATTCATTAATTCACTTTTCATATTTTTCGTCCCCTTTTTTTGAGGGTGTAGAATGAAGAGATTTTCCATTCTACACCTCTTAAATCAAATGCGCCTTGGCGTATTTGCGCCCAATTTTTTTTCGAGCTTGCTCGAAAAGTTTCCTCTTAAAAATCGTGGCATCCGCCGGAGGCTTTAACTTTATTCAGCCGATGTTTGAACCACCACGCAAATTGGATACTTTTTATTGCATTCATCCCTCACATAAATGGTAAGGGACTTCTGCTGAATAAAGTTAAAATGAACTATTAATTAGCAATCTTATTTGATGCTTGTACGATTTTATTTAATGAAGCATCTGATGTTTTACCGGCATTTTTCGGAACCATAATCATAATTGAAAGAAGTGAAAGGATACCGAATATGACGTTTACGATAATCCCTACTGATGCTGCAGTTTCCACACTTCCAGCTGCTGCAACTGAGCTATAGACCGTTGCAGAAATGGCAACACCAATTGCACTACCCAGTGAGCTTGCCATTTTATAGACTCCTGCAGCTTCTCCCACTTTATCTGATGGTGCATTTGAAACAGATGTATCTGTAGATGGTGTTGCATAGATGCCAAGTCCAAGACCGAATAAAACAAAGCCAAGAAATACAACAACTGTATAAGTGACGCCAGGTAAGAAAGTTAAGCCCATGATTGCTACACCAACTGTGGTGATAATCGCACCCCAAACCATTGGTAATTTCGCGCCTACTCTTTGCAGGATTTTTTCTCCCACACGAATCATGGCAAGAACAACAATTAAATAGCCAATTGATAGCATTCCTGACTGGAATGCAGTGAAGCCACGACCTACTTGCACATACGTATTTGCAACAACAAGTGTCCCAGCTATTGCATTTAATAAAAAGTTTGAATACGTTGCACCTGCATATGGTTTATTTTTAAATAAAGAGAAATCAATAAGCGCAATATCTTTTTTCTTCTCAACATTGAAGAATACGATGGCTCCAATAACTGTAACAACAGCAAGAACAATAGTGATTGGGCTTGTCCAGCCTAAGTCAGCACCAAATGTAATAAATACGTTTAATGCAATCATTGTAATGATAAAAATAACTAAGCCACTATAATCAAATTTAAAAGCGCCATTGCCTTTGACTTTACTTTCAGGTGTGTCTTTAATTAACCACATCGCAAGAAGGGCAAAAATAATAGAAAAGATAAAAATCCATCTCCATCCCATATACGTTGCGATGGCACCACCTGCAAATGAACAGACACCTGAACCTCCCCAAGATCCAATTGACCAATAACTAAGAGCACGTTGTCTGTCTTTTCCATCGAAGTAAGCTTTCATTAGGGCAATTGTTGCTGGCATAATACAAGCAGCAGAAAGTCCTTGAATCACACGTCCAATAATTAATAATGTAGAGCCTTGTGCTACAACAAGACATAAAGAACCAATAATACTTAAAATTAACCCAATATACGTAATTTTTTTACGTCCTATTTTATCTGCAATTCCACCTGCAGCTACGATGAACATGCCTGAGAATAAGGCCGTTAAGCTAATCGCTATATTTATGGTTCCGTATGAAATCCCTAAATCTGATTGAACAGCCGGAACCACATTGACCATTGCCTGTGCAAAAAGCCAGAACGTGATTACCCCGAACACAATCCCTGTGATCAACTTATCTGTACCTTTATAATTTGTCTCCATGGTTGAACCCCCCACGCTTTCACTAATTTTTTTATACTCATTAAGAAACGATACTGTAATAAATAAGGGCTGAAGATTTGCGTTTCTTATACTATGATTATAAAAATTTTAGCTAGATGAAGAGAGTCGATTTTTGCGCAAATCACTATGCAAGGAGAGGAAAAATTAGTCTATCATTTCATGAAGGAAAAATAACGGGGTTAATTTTTGTCCTCTTTACTAATAAGGGGATATGTTCATCGCCCTCTTTCTTATTTAAAGGATAAAGGGCGGTGAACTAAATTTTTGTGGATAGACCCAATCAATAAACCTTTCGAATATCAAAAAAGTGAATGGCATTACTTGTTAAATAAGAATAAAAAGACCAATCATCTTCAATTAACTCATCAAAGATTTCTAAGGATGGCCGACTCGAATGGATAATATAATCAATGATTTCAGCATCCATACCATGCTTACTGTTCAAATTCCACCACTTTGTATATAGTGCTCCATTATTTCTGTCAAACACATGCTTACGTATTTGATATTCTCCTTTAGGGATACCAGAAATCGTGACATGAACTTCCTTATTAAGCTTTTGCAGAAATGTCTCTTCAATCGAAAAATAAGGATTGATAATCGTGCTATTCATCAGGATTAACTGATATCCCCGCTCATTCCTTGTCATCACGTAATCCTCATCCTGTGCAACAATCTCACCGTGTAGACGATTTAAAAACATCAATGCAAAATACGCTGGACGTTTTCCCTTTAAATAATGGAATAATTCAACACCATCCATTCGATAACGCAAATCCTTTCCAGTATCCTCATGGGCAATTGTATTAATCCAAAGGGCAACTGTTTTCACATCATTGGATACATCCAATACATTTTTCAAAAGCAAGGCCCCACGAAAAAAAGTTCCATTCGTATATCGCGTTTTGCCTGACAATGTATTCCATGCTACAAGATGAAGTGGTTTCTCGATATGGTTCCTTTTTAAGTAGTGCTTCAGCTTATTCGTTTTTTCCTTTATGTAGTCCTTTGCTAAATCAAACTTCATTTCAGCCATATCTTCAAAATCAATTACCTCATTTTGATTTGCGTTATAACCGATAAAATCAATAAAATCACCACACTCTATTTGCCACTCATGATGATTACTCGTTTTTTCTTTACGGAAGGAAAAAGGCATATATGTACCCACTTGAATCCCAGGAACTAGATTTTTCAATGCTTCATACAATTTTAAGTATATTCTCCGAAGCTCTTTTGCCTCTACTCCTGTGTAATATGTCTCATAAAACATCACATGCCATTGCTTTACATATGACTCTCCGTACATCTGTAAACAATGTCTAATAAATTGAATAAGCTTTGTGAAATATTGTTCCTCATCCCTCGAAATATCCATGTAGTCTGCTCGGACAAATAAAGATAAATCATGCTTTTTCATGAAAGCTAAAGCACTATCCATATTAAAATATGGTGATGTTGTCGGAATTTCCTCATCCGTCTCTACCTCAGGGGGAATGGCTGTATTACTAATAGGATGGCGAACCCCGATATACTTTAACTGCAAATCCTTTTTCACATCTAGGATTTGAGATCGAACATCTTCTTTTAACAGCTCAGAAATTTCTCCTATAATCAGGGTATGATAAGGATAATGAAAGGCCATCGGCGCATGGCCAAACAATGTAATGGGTAGCTTTTCATACCTTGTCTCGATATGGTTATAAGACTTTTGATCATTTAAGTTCATGCTGCTTAATTTTGCAATAATCTCTGATGATTGAATGAGATTTGCAGCATCCACCTTGCTATAATTTTGAACAGAATCCTCCTTTTGGACATTATGCAGATCGCGATATGCATGTGGCGTCATTTCATGCACTTCTTTAAAAAAGGTCGAAAACGACTTAGTATTGGGAAAGCCATTATTCATCGCGATTTGTGAAATAGAGTCATCTGTATAAAGTAAATCCTTCATACTATGCTTAAGCCTAATATTCATTAAATAACGACTAAACCCCATCCCCATTTGCTGTTTAAAATAGCGAGATAAATAGCTTGTTGAAAAAAAGTATTTCTTTGCAACCTCCTCTAATGTCATCATTTGATCATAATTTCTTTCCATATAGTCAATAATTTGCAAAAGGCGCCGATCACCTGTATCTATTTTCTGAACGATACTACCTTCTTCTTTAAAACTTCGAATGAGTATAAGGAGCATTTGACAGATATAGCTTTTAATCTCAATTCGATAGCTTTCATCTTGCCGGTAATAACTAATCATCACATTTGCTAGTAGCTTGCGAATGGCAAGAATCATCTCTTCTCTTCCTAGATCAATTTCTCTTGAATAGCATTCAAAGCGCTGATTGCGATAGTCATCATAATGATGGTCCATGAAACCGTCAGAAATGGACAAGATCATGACCCTATTCTTTTCATCTCCTTGAACCTGATACAGCTGATTACGATTAATCACAAGCAAATCATTTTCTGCCAGATGATAAAAGCGACTGGATGTCTCTATTTTTAATTCCCCACTAATAACAAGAATAAATTGAATCCCTTTATTAATCCTTGGAACGAGTAATTCAATATGTTGAAATGATATTTGAAAATCTGACAATGGATCAATCAATCCACTCACTCCTCACTGCTTTGCTTTTATAAAAATCATACCCTAAAAGCACGCCTTTACACTTTCATGCATAATACTATTATTCATTTATTTTTAAAAAATTAAAAAAGGGGGTCAGGTACTATTTAATGTACCCGACCCCCCCTCCTTTTCTTTACCTCAAAAAAATTATTTACTTTGGGTGCGATTCGCTTCATAATGCTCTTCATTAAGCTTCACTATTTCAAGCTCTTTTAGATTCTCATTCAACTGCAATGCTAAGCTTTCAATTCCAAAGAATTCTATAAAAGTATGACTCCCAACGATAAGATTGATCCCTTTAAACTGCGCATATTGAATCGTATACAAATTACACTCACCTGTAAGATATACATCACACTTATTTTCAACTGCTTCCTTAAGGCAAGCTGTTGGCGCTCCATTCCCACAGACTAAACCTACTCGCTTTACCTTTTTATCATTAAACCGCCAATATTTAACGGGTTCTTCAAGTAGATTTTCAATAGCTTCCACAAATTCATGTAAATCCATTTCTTCATCATATTCTGCGACTCTACCAAAATATAAATCTTCCCATTCGTGGGTCCTTTTAACCATTTCTAAATTCAACTTTTTTAACAAACTATCATTTGTTCCAAAGCTGCAATCATCAAGTGGCAAGTGATTATAGTAGTGACTGATACCATACTCCGCTAGTTTTTCGATGCATGCCTCTTTTAATCCATATATTTCATCCCAAGCATCATGGTGTGTCATCATCATATCAACCCCATGAATTCTTGCTTCCTCTACAGTTTCAAGCGTTAGGTTCACACAGTAGCCTATCTTTCTAACTTTTTTATCTGCATCGTATGTAATCCCAGATTCACTAGAATAGATTTCCTTATTTGTTACAGTAAAAAGTGAATTAATTCGTTCAACAATATGTGAAACATCCATGTGCTTGCCTCCTCAAATATGCTTACTTACTTTTGCCTTATGGCTTCTATTCTTGATCTCTCAGTACTTCCCCCTTACCCATATTATCACACCCATATTTTTCCTACACAGAAACAATTAAGTTTATTCTATCTCTGAACCTATGTTTGTGAAAATCATAAATCTATACGCCCTAAAGCAAATTCCCCCAAACTTTTTAGTCTGAGGGAATAAAAATTTTAATAATATTCTTCCAAAATATGCTATATCAATGATACCAAGCTTTAGCAATGTTATTGTCTCAACGCGTCCAGAATGTATCTGGCAATATTCTACATGCTCTTAATTGACTATAGGATTGTTTCCCTGCTGCCAACTTTAATAAAAATATTCGATGATCTATCCGTCTTGGAATCTTTCCCTTTTCTATCATTCCTTCTTGCTTCTTTCATTTTTGTAAATAGGATTGCTCGATCCCAGATCACATCGTAAAGGGCTGGACCAACCCCAGTTTCTTTATCTTGATAAATCCTAAAACCTATATAAGCGTCTTGGTGATTATCAACTCCATATGCACTTCCTAAAGGATTACCTTCGCTGTACGGTATAACGACAACCCTGTCTTCACCAATCTTTCTTGCCATTTTAAATGCATAATAGTATTTGGCGTTTTCGTATCCTTCAGGAAAAAATTCTGCAGCTGAATTGGGAAACTCAACAGTATCGAAAGCTCCAGCAACGCCATTCCAAAGCTCTGCGCCATAGAAACTGTCTTGGCATAATGTTGCTTTTCCGGTTTTTTCGTGGTTAATGCCATATATAATGACAAAATCATCATCAGTTGTTAGTTGGAAATTGTCTGTTTTTAAATACAAGGCATCTGTATTGTCTCCATAAACATTCACGTCCTGTAATATTCCTTCATAACCATCGATTACCCATATTTTTGTATCTAAGTCGACGTGATTGTATTCCGTGCTTCCATATTTTTTAATAATCTCATTACGTAAATGATTAAAGTCATTTACTACATTTGGTACAACTTGATATTCGGTTGTGTCTGTTTCCCTAATTTTACGGAATGGTATCGGCCAGGGGTTTCGATTAGCATTGGGAATTTTAGGTGTGATGCGAAATGCCTTGAAATACTTATCAACATTTTTGATATATGCATCGCCAATTTCTTGTTGTTCCCATAATTGAACTCTCATAACAAATATAAAGGTATCCTTTCCTCTTTCCAATCCCATGTTGACCAAATCCATGGGGATGTTATCATTATTCATCATTTCCGAGCTATATCCTGCAACCCCTAGTGCATCACGGACTTGTTGATTAACAAACTTGTCAGCTGAACTAATGATGATTGTGGGGCTGTTAAAAGGAACTCCATCCGCTCCTTGGGGGGTACTATCAGTCCAGATCCCCTTATTACTCAATGAATCACCAAGACTTCCAAAAATCATGTGATAAAAACCTGTATTGTCATTTCCTGTTGTAATATCATTGCTGTAGTCCTTTTCTGGTTTATTTTCCACTAATCCAAGATAACTTCTGAAACTAAAGTAATAGGCCGGAGGAGGTGTCTGACCAATTAGTACAATAGCCTCGTCAGGTCTCAGTTTAAAGGTTGCACCAGGTAGTATTACGTTTATATTGGGTGGATAATTATTGAGGTTATTTGGAACATATCCTATCGGAGGCTCTTGTCCTTCTGAGGGCTCTTGGTTGGGGGCAGGTGGAAGGGTTAAGACCGCATATGGAGCATTTGCATTATTTCCGAAACAAGTGGGAACCTTCCCCTCACTTGCAAGCTTTAGAATATCTACATAGTTTAATTTTCCTTCTTGAACAATAAAACCGCTCTCCTCCAATGTTGAGATAAACGACTTAATACTTTCTTCCTTTTCGTAAAAATCATTTTTCGAAGAGTTGTTATACACCCGTTTCCCTCCTTAAATAAGTACAAAAAAATGGATAGATATTTATAAGTATGTAATACAATTTGTACTTATGAAGGAATGCTTAGTGCTGGGTGTGAGGTATATAGTTTTCCAGCAGCCGCGCTAATACTTTTTCCTGGAATATGGTAAGAAGAAATTGTATTTCCCGATGATTAATCATTGAATCCTCCATCTAACATAGAACTTTATGGTTATATCTCTATTTACAAAACAGCATTTTTGTTCACGAATTTTCGGTCCTTCTCTTTTTATTTTTGAATATTGTATTATTACCAACTATGCATGTTTATTTTCTTCAATTAATTAACAACATTTTAACCCTACTGTAACTTGTATCAATGGAATATTTTGTACAATAAAACTAAAAAAGTTTAGGAAAAAGGTAGGCGTTGTGATTAAAAAAGACTATTGATGATTTGGTGGGGATGTCGGAAAAAAGGCGTCTGATCCTAAACAAATTAAGATTGGCTCCCAATGGTTATATTTACCTGTTATAATCTATGTGATTAGGAAAGGAGGAAGTTTGATGGGAAGAAATAGCATTAAAGCAGGAAATGAAATTATTATTCCAGAAAATCCTGTATCCTCGTATCTATTTAACAACACACGCTCTGCTTGGATTTGGCTCGTTATTCGTTTGTATGTTGGATACATTTGGTTGACTTCAGGCTTAGGGAAATTTGGAAACCCAGCTTGGACAGGAGAAAATGCCGGTGCAGCCATTAAAGGCTTTGTTGGTGGAGCGATTGAAAAATCAGAAACTAGCGGTGATGTTGCAGGCTGGTATGCAATGTTTTTAGAAAACATGGTACTGCCAAATGCAACTGTCTTTTCCTATATGGTTGTATTTGGAGAAATAGCAGTTGGCTTAGGATTAATCTTAGGACTGCTCACGGGAATTGCTGCTTTCTTCGGAAGTATTATGAATGCTACATTTTTATTTGCAGGTACATTAAGTGCAAACCCTGTACTCTTTATTCTTGCAACCTGGCTAGTTCTAGCTTGGAAGGTAGCAGGCTGGTATGGACTAGACCGCTGGGCATTACCACGTTTAGGTACACCGTGGACACGAAACAAACAATACATTTAGTCACTATCTTTTTTATCACCAGAAGCAGGATTTCCACTTAACAGGAACCTGCTTCTTCTTTTATAATCACTTCACATAACGATTTTCCATCAGCCCCTTTATAGCCGTGATTCTTTACCTACATTTGTTACCAGTACCATTTCAATGAAATATTTTTTTGATAGTCTAAAAGATGTTTGGATATTGACATTATAGTCTCCATGGTGGCATCTACTAGCACGATGACGTTGTATTGAAAAACTAGAGAAACGTCTAAGCTAGAGGCAATACTTCCTGAAGTAACGAAAATAGCTCAGATTTTTTGGATGCTTCTTTTCGCTGCATGCTAATACTTTCCGCCAAATATTCCTCTGCTTCTTCTAATTCCTGATCGTATAACTCTTGCAATTTTCTAGTTAACACTCCATAAAAATAGGCAAAGGGATTATCAACCATATTTCTCTTTAGCTTGATAAGCATTTGTTTGAAGGCTTTGATCGATAGCTCAATCATATCTACACATTCCCAGTCACGGTTTTTTTTACTAGCTGCAATGGTTGCCATTTTCCAATACTCCTCGATAATTTTTGCTTCAGGAAAAAATGGTTTTACAGCTTCTACAAAGGATACAGGAACTCGATCACTTGTAAATGTGAAATCGAGAGGAGCGTCCTTACGTTCTTTTATATTTTTTTTAGTTTTAAAGGGATTACTAGTTTCTTTAGGGTGGTTCAAAATTTCCGTTTTAGGTGGTTCATGATGAGTTGAATTCATTTCAGGGTAACGATTAAACACATAGAGATTGCTAGATTGTGAGCCATTCTTGCGCTCGGTTTCATAAACCGTATAAATACCAAAAGCCACAGCTTTTTGAATCATTCGTTTAAAGGTAGAACGAGACACGCCATTGCCATTGTATTCTTCATGGATGGACTTCAGCATCGTACCAATCTTTGCATTGGAAACCCCAGGAATTTTTGCTGAATAACGAACAAGGCGTTTTAACCCAACAAGCTCACCTTTTGAAAAATCATCCTTGTATTGAAGCATCCACATCTCCATATGACTGTTGAATTCCTGTAAACTACTAAAATTTGAATAATCCTCAAACTGATCAATTGTGCCCGATTTTAAATTCATAAATATGCACCACCCTTTCATTGTTGTTATAGAAAGGTGGTGGTAAAAAAGGGGCATCTGTTTTAAAAATTTTTTATGGAAAACTTGTGAAAAATAAAAGGAACTTCCCCCAGAGTGTACGAATCACACACTGAGATCGGTTCCTATATTTGTCATCATTACTATTTTTCAAGAGTAAATTGCTAAGTTTGATCTTCATCCTTTTTGTACAAAACCTTCCCGGCTGAATAAGGGCTTTTCATATATTTGTGTTCAGTATTATTTCAAAAAAGTTCTAAAGTCTTTTTTGGCTAAAGTATGGACCGCACCAGCCTGTTTCATGGGTTCTGATATACGTCCAATTAAAACTCTTATCTACTATATAAACATCTTCTTCATTCTCAAAGTCCTTGGTTGTTAAAGAAGAAGCATTTTCAAGTATATAAGCATCATCCGAATGCTGATAAAAAACATAACATGACTGTTTTGATTGTTTATTAAATGCTGTATCAGCTTGTTCTTCTTTTAAACATTTTCTTCTTTCATAACTAAACACATGCCATAGGTAGCCACAAAAACCATCTTCATCATGAAGATAAATAGATTTCTTTTCTTTATCACTAAGATGATTGACAAAGATGTCTTCCCATTGCTTTCGTAGATATGTTCCCCACTTAGGTATTTCTATCACTCTTACTTTTTTCAGTCTTAGTGAAGAAACCAAATCCATCATATTTTCCAAAGTAGCACCCACTTTACTCGTTCTATAACTCCGCACATGAAACGTCCACTTGTTCACAGTAACTGTGCTATTGACTGGATTAGATACTTGATACTAGGAGAGAGATGCTGACTTTTTCTAAAGCATGCATAAATCAGGAGGAAGAAAGAAGTTGCTGGTTCTGGATGATATACCAAGTGTAATTTTCCCCTTTTTATCATCTTGTAAATCTGCAATTTCACTTCGTACAGAATCATAAATTCCCTTCACCTTCAGACATCCATCTATATAGATTTTTCCCTCATTGGTCAGGTAGACCCCACCGTTTTCTCTGATAAATAAAGGAGCACCAATCTCTTCCTCTAACTTTGTGATCATCTTGCTTAGTGCTGGCTGTGAGATATATAGTTTCTTGGCAGCCGCGCTAATACATATAAGTTGCAAGATACACTCCAAGTGCGCAGAGTGTAGTTGTAGTCTCTATGATGGGCGACACATATTGTAAAAGGTTGCTGAGTATAAACAGCAACCTTTATCATTTACTTTACTTTTTTGTACAATTTTTGTTTCTTGCTAATTTCCTCGTAATAATCGTCTTTATCTGTATAATAAATGGTTTCCTTATCACCGAGACCTAGAACACCAAGCATCGTAAGGCTCTCATAAAACAAATTATGAACCCTCTTTTGCAACTCTTTATTAAAATAGATGAGAACATTCCTGCAAAAAATCACATGAAATTCGTTAAATGATTGATCTGTAACAAGATTGTGTTGCGCAAATATTACATTTTTAGATAGATGCGAATGGAACTTTACCCCATTATCTGTAACAGTATAGTAGTCTGAAAAAGCATTATGTCCCCCAGCTTGCAGGTAATTCTTCGTATACTTTTTCATATTATCTAATGGATATCTTCCTGATTTTGCAATCTTTAATACATCTGCGTTAATATCAGTTGCATAAATTTTTGTCTTCTCATAGAGGCCTTCTTCAAGGAGCATGATTGCCATTGAATAAACCTCTTCACCCGTTGAGCATCCTGCATGCCAGATTCGAATGGAAGGATATGTTCGTAGCAACGGAACAACATTTTCTCGAAATTCTAAAAAGAATAAAGGGTCACGAAACATTTCCGTTACATTGATTGAGAAATCTGCAATCAATCTTCGTAAGCAAGCAGGATCATGTAAAATTTTCTCGAGCAATCCCGTTATACTTGATAATTTTTCAGCCTCAACACGATGCTGAATTCGTCTTCTTATCGAATTGTATGCATAGCTACGAAAATCATAACCACACCATTTATAGAGACCCTGTAGCAATAATTCAATTTCAATTTTCTCAAGATCTGAGCTATCCTTTGTTTCAATTTTATTTATTTCATCAGATTGATTATTCATAGTTTAAGGGGTCCTTTCCTATTGATATAACCAAACCTTCATTAACGAAATGAGTTGGTCAGGATTTATGGGTTTGACAATATAATCAGATGCCCCTACCTCCATACACTTCTCACGGTCTTCCCTCATTGCCTTTGCAGTCAATGCAATAATCGGCAGTGATGCAAATTCGGAAAACTCTCTAATCCTTTTAATTGCTTCATAACCATCCATCATAGGCATCATGATATCCATTAACACAAGGTCTATGTCTGATTGTTGTTGTAATGATTCAATTCCTTCAATTCCATTTTCAGCAAAGACTACATCCATACCATACGTTTCAAGAATACTTGAAATTGCGTATACGTTTCGCACATCATCATCGACAAGTAAAATTTTCTTTCCGAGAAGTTCCGTTTGGTCCTTAACGGAACTAGTTGAAGGTATTTCCGTTATTTCATTAATTGACGATTTGCACTCTAAAAGCAATGAAATCTCTTCCTTCAACCTTTGCGGTGAATGCTCATCTTTTATGATGATTCGATGAACATATTTGTTTAAGTACATTTCCTCTTTTGAAGATAAATCACGTCCTGTATAGACTAAAACTTTAACATCATCATGATGATGGGAATTTTTAATTTTCGCTAATAAATCAAATCCATTCGTATCCTGTAACCCTAAATCTAAAATAATGTAGTCAAAGGAATTGACCTTTAATTCCTCAATTGCTTCGTGCCCTGAAGAAACAGCTTTGATGATGATGTCCATAGAACCTATGTATTCCATAAGAGCATTTCGTTGTAAGAGATCATCGTCAATAATTAAGAGTCTTTTGATTTGGCTATTTTCATCGACAACCGGAACATCTTTAGAAACTATTGGCTTTTTTTCACTTTTTGGCAATGGAACAATTGACAGTTCAGCTGATGTGGCAATTTCCTTAATTGCATTCTGCTGATCCGTTCCATGTTGGTATTCCCCTACAATGAATGTAAAAGTACTTCCTTTTCCTTCTTCACTTTGCAAGAAAATTTTTCCACCTAAAAGAGACGCAATTTCCCTTGTAATCGATAAACCTAAGCCAGTACCTCCATATTTGCGGCTTGTTGTACCATCTACTTGCTGGAATGCTTCAAAAATAAGTTCTTGCTTTTCAGTTGGAATCCCAATGCCGCTATCGATTATAGAAAAAGCAAAACCTGGTTCTCCTTTACTATCTTGATAGGAGGAAATTTCTAATTTAACCTCACCTACATGAGTGAATTTAAAAGCATTTGATAATAGATTTCTTAATACCTGTTGAATCCTTTGTTCATCATTATACAGATAAGAAGGAATACCTTTCTTCACATCAATCGTAAACTTTAGACCCTTTTCATTTGCGATTGGTCGGAAGCCTCTTTCTGCAAAATCAGCTAAATCTTCAATTGCTACTTGACTTGGATTTACATCCATTTTTCCTGATTCAATCTTTGCTAAGTCCAGGATATCATTAATAAGTGCTAGTAAATCATTACCAGCTGAGTAGATTGTTTTCGAATATTCCACCTGTTTTGCGGATAAATTACCATCCGCATTATCCGTTAATAGCTTCGATAAAATGAGTAAGCTATTTAATGGTGTTCTTAGTTCATGAGACATATTTGCAAGAAACTCGGACTTATATTTTGAACTTAAAGCAAGTTGTTTTGCTTGTTCCTCTAGCTCCGCCCTTGCTGCCTCAACTTCTCTGTTCGTTTGTTCAAATCTCTTATTCTGCTCTGCTAGGCTCTTAGCCTTTTCTTCTAAATCTGCGTTTGTTTGTTCAAGCTCCTCTTGTTGAACTTGAAGCCTTTCCTCTGACTGACGAAGTGCTTGTGTTTGTTCCTCAAGCTCTTCATTTGTAGCTCTTAGCTCCTCTTGCTGTGTCTGTAGCTCTTCAGATTGTGCTTGAACTTCCTCCATTAATGTTTGAGATTCCTCTAGTAATCTAGCAAGTCTAATTCTTCCCATCACACTTTCGATGATGATGCCTAGACCATTCATCAATTCTTCAAGAAAGCTCTGTTGAGTTTGACTAAATAATTTAAAAGAAGCAATTTCGATAATTGCCTTTACATCCCCCTCAAAAACAATTGGTAGTACGTATATATTTAGAGGAGATGCCTCACCTAAGCCTGAGCTAATTCGTACATAGTCTGAAGGGACATCCGTTAAAATAATCGGGGATTTTTCGAGAGCTGCTTGACCAATTAACCCTTCACCCAAACGGATTATATTAGAGATATTCTTACGTTCCTTAAAGGCGTATGATGCTAGAAGTTTATAAGAGACTTGCTCATCCTCATTATTTTCCATATCCTTGACGTAAAAAACAGCATGGCTAGATTCTACTAATGGTACCGTCATAGAAAGAAAAGTCTGTGCTAACCTTTCTAAGTCGTTTAAACCAGTTAGGCTTGTCGTGATTTCTGCAATATTTGATTTTGCCCATGTTAACTCTTGGTCTAATTTCATTTGTTCTTGCAACGAATCAGTCATTCTATTAAATGAGCTTGCTACTTCATCAATTTCATCATTGGCAATCACTTCAACCTTTGTACTAAGGTCAGCATTTCCATTTGCTACCTGTTTCATGACTGTTGAAACCTTATTTAACTTTGAAGATAGTGTCCAAACATTCTTGGATAGAAGGCTTATGATTAAGATAATGCTAATAGTTAAGATAAGTGCGCCGATCATGAGTTCGCGTTGAAACCCGGAAATGATGTTGTTTAATGACAATTTCTGTGCTTCTTCTAAGGAATCTGTTATTTCTGAGAGAACGCCAAAAAATTGTGCATGAAGCTCGACTGAACTCTCATCAATTAAATCTAATGCTTCTGCTTTTTTTCCGGAATTTACAAGATTAATTAACTCAGTTTGGTAAGCATTAAAGTCAGTATTTGTCTCTTTAAGCTTCAGCACAAGGATCTTGTGTTCCTCAGTTTCAACCTTTTCCTCAAGTAAATCGATATTTGTTAAAACAGATTGTTTTAATTCCTGCAATTTTACTATTTCTTTTTGAATCGTTTCCTCATCATTAAAAAGTACGAGATTCCGTAGACGGATCCCTTCGTCTTTTATTCCACGATGAGTTTCTTCTGCTAGAATTGTTATTTCATAGTTTGTCTGTAATGTGGTATTCATTTTTTTAATACCCGAAATTTGAGACAAGCCAATTGTAATAAGAACGATAAGAAGAATGGGTAATGTACTGAGTACTAAAAATAATTTTGTTCTAATCTTCATTAATGCGGTCCTTTCTTGTGACGATTATTTACTTGTCTGTGGCTCTCCGAACTCAAAGCATGTTTGATAGACTAATGCAATCGCCTGAACACGATCAGTCACATTTAATTTTTGGAAAATCCTTGTTATATGATTTTTCACGGTATGTTCACTAATAAATAGTTTTTCAGAAATTTCCTTATTGGTTAACCCTGATAAAAGCAACTCGAACACGTCCATTTCTCTAGTTGTAATCGAAAATGTATCCTTTGTGATTTTGATTGCAGCACTAATCATTTTGGGATTTTGAATCGCTCCAAGTTCATTGTAATCTCCAACTGGACGTAAATCACTTGAAAGGGAATTCTCATCTTTTCGGGTACAAGCAGTCTCATTATGGGTTGACAGAAACTCTTCGAATTTATCAGGAACTAAAGGAGGGCTTAAAAGATAGCCTTGAATCTCTTCACACTTAAATTTCCGTAGTGCTTCCATTTGCTGCTCGGTCTCTACCCCTTCAGCAATCACCGTCATATTCAAATTATGAGCTAGGGAAATGATTGCCTCTGTCAATACGGTTTCATCAGGTGAGACCCCGGTGATTTCGTCAATAAATGTTTTATCAATCTTTAATGCATGGATGGGGAAACGTCTTAAATAGCTAAGTGACGAATAACCTGTCCCAAAGTCATCGATACTTACCTGTACTCCCATGTCATTTAATTGATTAAGTGTTTTAGCCACTACAGTTTCGTTACCTAAGATGACTGATTCTGTGATTTCAACTTCAAGCATCTTTGGACTTACGTTATATTCAACTAAAATCTGATTCATTTTTTCTATTAGGTCCTTTTGGAGAAAGTGCTGGGCAGAAAAATTAATTGCAATCCTTTTAGGTGTTAAGCCCATTTCTGTCCAAGTATTTATTTGCTTGCAAACAGTTAGCAGAACCCACTCTCCTAATTCAATGATTTGACCTGATTCCTCAGCCAATGGGATAAATTCACCGGGAAAGAGTGTTCCCCATCTTGGATGATTCCAGCGCATCAAAGCCTCAGCACTCTTAATTTTTCCTGTCTCGATTTCCATGCGAGGTTGAAAAACAAGTGAAAGTTCATTTCGTTCAATCGCTTTACGTAAATCGTTTTGCATAATAAATAAGCGATAGGATTGAAGATTCATTCCAGAGTGATACACTTTATAGTTATTTTTTCCTTGTTCTTTTGCACGGAATAATGCCGTGCCCGCGTTCTTAATGAGGGTTACAGGGTCTTCTGCATCATAAGGAAAAATACTCAATCCAATGCTTGCAGTAAAAAACAATTCATAGTGATCAATGTAGAATGGTTCATTAAAGGCATGATATATCTTGGTGGCAATTTCTAGTGTTTCCTCACGATCTGTATTCGGTAAAATAATGGAGAATTCATCTCCACCAAATCTTGCAACAACATCTTCATCTCTTACCGTTGTTTTTAATCTTTTCGAAATTTCTTGAAGCACTCGATCACCTGTATTAAAATCAAGTGAATCATTTACATACTTGAAGTAATCAATATCTAAAAGAATAACCCCAATTTCTTGATTCATTTTTTTTGCTTCGGTTACCCTAGAAACTAATTCATCCTGAAACATTTTTCGATTGGGTAATCCTGTTAAATAATCATGTAATGCAATATATTCAATTTCACTATTTTTTTTAGATAATAATTCTGTTTGCTTCACTAACTGTTTTTTTATTTTGTAGATTTCGACAAAGCCATCCACCTTAGCTTTTAATACAATAGGATCAACAGGTTTAAGGATGTAATCAATTGCTCCAACAGAATATCCCTTAAAAATATGGTCCGAATCCATATTATTAGCAGTGATAAATAATAGTGGAATATTCTTTGTTTTCTCTCTTGCTTTGATAATTTTGGCGGTTTCAATCCCGTCAATTCCTGGCATTTGAACATCTAATAATATAACAGCAAACTCGTTTTTCAATAGATACTTTAAAGCTTCTTCTCCAGAATAAGCTTTAATTAAATTATAATCCTCTCTTTCAATGATAGCTTCCAAGGCTAATAGATTCTCTGGGCGATCATCCACTAAGAGAATATTAATTTTTTCCACCGATGTCATTATCCCACCCCTATTAGTCATATTTTCGACATATTCTTGTTCTAGAATATCATACTTAAATGAATAAGAGGTATTTGATTAATATGTAAGATAGACTATATTTTTCCATTCATCTAAGCCTTTTAATAATTCTACTCATTATAAAAAGATCCCATTTTGAATATTTTTTCAAAATAAGATCTTTTTATTAACACGTTAATACATTAAGCATTCATTAATTTTCATTCATTTTTTCATACGGAACTGTAATTTGCTCGTTTTTTTCATTTTCTAAAAGTGTTTGCAAGATCAGTTTTGACAATTGACTTGGTTTATATGGCTTGACGAGATAATCCTTTGCACCAAGTGAAAAACCCATTTCTTTTTCATCAAGAGCAGATGAAACAAAGATAGGAATGTTTTTTAACTCTTTGTTTTCGTTCATTTCTTTCATGATACTCCATCCGTCGGTTTGATCTTCAAGCATGATGTCTAATACAACGGCATCTGGTGGATCAATTTTCATTTTTTCTAACGCTTCTTCTCCACGTGTATATTGCTCAACATAGAACCCACAATCACGCAGTTCATGTTTCAACAGTTCTGAAAGGTTCAGATCGTCTTCAATCACCATAATTTTATAACGATGATTGTGGATATCATTAGTATTGCTTTTTTCATGATTTTCTTTATTCCTTGCTTGAACCTTTACACTTGGAAATTGAGTCGTAAACGTACTGCCCTTTCCATATATCGAATCAACTGTAATTGAACCACCATGTCCTTTGACAATCTCTTTTACAAGTGAAAGACCAAGACCCGTACCGCCTATCCTGCGCCGGTCTGAATTATCTATCCTATAAAATGGTTGGAATAAGTTCGGCAGGGCATCTTCAGGAATCCCCAGCCCTTCATCCTTAATATCCACAGAAACAGTCTTCTGATTGCCATAAAGACGGAGATTGATGTTTCCCCCGTTCGGTGAATATTTAATGGCATTACTCAACAAGTTAGTGAATACTTGTTCCATCTTATTTTGTTCACCTAATATGACCGCTTCATCTAATTCATCTGAAAGTGTAATATTGTGTACTTTTGTATTGACTTGTTGAAGTTCTATCACGTTTTTTAATACTGTTTTTAGATTGATGAAGTTTTTTTCATATGTCTGCCTTCCGGATTCCATTCGCTGAATATCTAGAAAGTCATTGATAAGGGCAGTTAATCTTTTTGCTTCATTGTAGATAGTTTGTAAATATTTAGTTTTTCTCTCAGGTTTCAGATCTTTCGTAAGTAGTAACTCTGTAAAGCCTAGAACGCTTGCCAATGGTGTTCTCAATTCGTGGCTAACAGTGCTTACTAGTTCATTCTTCATTTGTGAAACTTCAAATTCTTTTGTGATATCCCGATGGACGAGTAACGAACCAAACTCTTCATCACCATGCTTTTTAGTCCTACAATACACCCTTATGACTTGCTTACTATCCTTTTTCCTGTATATAAATGAATGTTCTTTTTCTGGTTGATGAATTGCAGCCTTAATTATTTCGTCTAGAGATTCAATAAAATGATCTTCTTGTACTTGATCAGCCATCAATAGGCTCCATTGACTCCATGTTAAACCTACTAAATTTTCAATTTGTATACCATTGAAAGTGTGATTCAAAATTTGATTAACTTGGATGATTTCCCTATCCTTATTTATTAACTGTATACCTTCTTCAACCGTATTTAGAATATCCTGGTTTAATTTCCTATCGTCTTCTGACTGCTCAAAAATATTTATTTTTTCAAGATAAATGGCGATCTGTCTGGAAAGTGTTTCATACTCGTTTATTTCACCTGTTGAAATAGGAGTACCCAATCTTGTGTATACCATGATAGCTATCACATCGGAATTTGAAACAATAGGTAAGTACAAATCATAACTATATTGGATCACATCATGATAGCCCTTTTCATTAGGATGCTGCTCGCGCTTAATTACCTTTGCTTTTTGTTCTGCAACAACCCACTGAATATGGCCACTATCCAAATGATTTCTAAATTGATTTATCCCCTCTTCAGAAATACCAACGGAAGCGAAGGAGTCTTCGTGTAAATATGTGATTATACCTTTATCGGACTTTGTTAACTTTGCCATACTATTAACAATACTCTGTAGCACTTCTTTTTTAATTAACGAAGAAGAAATACCATTAATTAAATCATTTCTTGTTTTCATTACTTGCTGATTTTCGGTTAAAAATTCAAGAGTAGAGTTTAGTTCTTCTTGTTGCGCCTGAAGCTCCTCTTGTTGAGCTAAAAGTTCTTCGTTTTGAGCCACCAAATCTTGTTCTTTATCTTGAATGCTTTTTGCCATTTTCTGAAAGGCAATTAATAATGTACCTAACTCATCTTTACGCTTAGCATCTGCTTTTATCACAGCATCCCTGCCAGCCGCAATTTCATTTGCAGAAAAAGTAAATTCTGACAAAGGCCTACTAATTTTCATAACAAACCTTCTTGTTACCAATAAAATAAGAAGGAAAAATGCGGTTATCAGTATATAGAAGCTGTCTATGATGAGACGGTTCTTCTTATTAAATGTATCAGCATTCATAGTAAGTTCCTCTTCAAGTAAAGTCCGAAACTCCTTCGTTTGATCGAAAAAACCTTTTACCCTTGAGTAGGTGTATTCGTCGATAATATCTACTCTTGGGTCCTCCATTTTTTCGTATTTATCCATTATTTTAGGAACAACAGTAGAATAATAATAATCTATAAACCCCTCCATCTCACGAATGTATATTTCTTCTTCTTCCTCTACAAGTAGTTTTCTTAATTCATCTTTCTGGGTGTTTATCCTACTGGCTTGGTTCTCAATCATTTCGCGACTTTCAGGCACTTTAAAAGATAAAGAGTTCCCCACTATTAAAATATCAGTATTAAAATTTTCATAAATATTACTGATTATATCTTGTTTATGCTCAATGCTTTCCCTTTGAACAACATAATCATTTTGAATGCTATTTTGTAAATGAAATAGAATGATTGTACCCGTGATAAAAAAAAGAAAACAAACTCCCATCAACCCGAGTACTTGACGCGATATTGATTTGTTAAAATAATCTAGGATTCTCATTTCAGTATTTCCTCTACTAACTCTAATAGATTCATTGGACTAAATGGTTTCGCCATAAAATAGTCGGCGCCTGCTTGTTTAATTTTTTCTTGTTCATAAGATTGGCTTTTAGCGGAAAGCATCAAAATTTTTATATGTTGATTTGTTTCTGCAGTTCTTATCTTTTCTATAATTTCGAGGCCCGTATAAACTGGCATCATATAATCCAAAATAATCAAGTCATAATCGTTGTTTTCCAATAAGTCTACAGCCTCACCACCATCTGCTGCTTCTACAATCATATAGCCCTCGTCTTCTAACGTATCGACGATTAACATCCGTAGGACTTCCTCATCTTCAGCTAATAAAATTTTTTTCAATTGATAAACACCTCATTATTTTTGTACACGAAATAATCTAAGTCTAGCAATCTAGTTCAATCTATTTAACATTTTTCTAATCCTTACTTGGAAATCTGCCATGTTAAGTGGTTTAACTATATAGTCATCTGCACCGAGCATTAAAGCTTGTTTTACATCATCTTTACTATTTCTACCACTAAGCATAATCACTCGATATCTTAGAAAGTTTTTTCCTCCCTTAACGTTTCTAAGAACATCTATTCCATCCATTTTAGGCATAACTCCGTCTAGAATGAGTAAATGATTCACATCTTCATGTGCATGTGTTGAATTTAAAAAGGATGGACCATCTTCAAACACTTTGATATTTAATTCTAGATGTTCAAATGTTAATGACTCTAATGCACTAGCCACCAATGTTCGAATAATGAAATTATCATCAACAACGGAAACATTGAGAGTTTCTTTTTTATAGTTATTTGACATCTGCGAGTACTCAACTCTTGCTCTACCATTTCTTTTCGCTTCATATAATAATTGATCTGCCGCTTTGATTGCTTCTTTCCCTGCTAGTGTTTCATCCGTAACCATAAATACTCCAGCAGAAAATGTGACGGAAAAGCTTTGATTTTCATAAGTAAAAACAGTTTTAGAAAACTCATTGTTTAGTTGTATTAATCTTTTTGTTGCGTCTTCACTCGTGGTATTGGGAAATACAATGATGAATTCCTCACCACCATAACGGTATAACATGTCTAAACTACGTATATTCTCTTTTAAATATTGAGCAAAATCCCGTAGTACTTTGTCACCCATTAGATGTCCGTATGTATCATTTATATTTTTGAAATGATCAATATCTATGATACCAATAGAAAAGGGCTCTTTTGATCTTTTGAAATTCTGAAAAAAGCGAGGCAGGCTATCATTAAGGAATTTTCTATTATACACTTGAGTCAATTCATCAATTAACACATACTGTTCAAAGATTTTCTTTCTTTCTAAATGACGATTGACCTTAACGGTAAATTCTTCAAGATCAATCGGTTTCGTAATAAAATCATCGGCTCCTTTTTGATAAGCTTCTATTCTTGTTTGTTTATCATTTTGTACACTTATCATTATTGTCGGAACAAAAAATTTATCATTATATTCTTGAATTTCTTTCAGAACTTCAAATCCACTTTGATTAGGTAACTGAAGATCTAAAATTAAACAATCAGGTTGCATTTCAAAATACTGTTTAACAGCTTGTTGAGGGTTGGAATAGGCCATCACAATCCAATTTTTTTCTTCCAGCGTCTCTTTTAACATCATAAGCATTGAAGGGTCATCATCTATAATTTGAATTAAGGGTGAATCAAGATGTATAGGTTCACTTTTCAGGTGGATTAATTCCTCTTGATTTTCATATTCGTAAGTAAACTCAATGAGTGGCAATAAAATTCTTTTTAATTCGTCGGTATTCCAGTCAGTCTCCCTTTTGGGATCCATTTTATTTAATAGATTCTCCGCAAGCAACATAAGCTGGTCCATTTGAAGTGTCCCTGATGTTCCTTTTAAGGAATGAATAAAGCGGTATACCTCTTCATTTGTAACTATTTTACTCTCACTTGAACCAAACCATTCGGACAATGTTTCTTTTATATTATTTAACAGGTGACTTTTATATTTTAGAAGTTCCAAAGTTATCCTCCCTTAATATATTTTGAAGATTGTTGAAGTAAGGTTTTACGATAAATTCTGTAGCTCCATTTCGTAACGCATCTATCATTATTGATTTTTGTCCCATTGAAGAACACATAATGACTGTTGCATTTGGATCAAATGCTATTATTTCTATTAGGGCATCAATACCGTTAACTTTAGGCATTGTTATATCCATCAAAACGATATCAGGTAAGCATTTTTTATATTTATTGATTGCCTCTTCTCCATTACTTGCTTCCGAGATGACTTTATAGTTTTCTCTAGCTAATAAACTTTTTAAATAATTTCTCATAAACAAGGAATCATCAGCAATCAATGCCGTTTTTCTCAATTTGCCATCCCCTTTCACAAGTAGAGTTTTTGAAGTTTTTGATATTGTATAATGAGTTTATCAAGTCTCTGACTTTCCTTTATTGTTTCTTGATGTCTGATTCCTCTTTGTTCCGAAATCTTTAGCAACTTTTCTCTCGATATGGTAATTAAGTTAAGCAGTATATCTTCATAGTATTCTATTAAAAGGGAATCAAGCTTGTTAACTAACTGAATATAATCTAAGTTATGGAGTGCATTTAAATCGTAACTTTCACTTAAAACTTGTCTTAAATATAAAATTTCAACTGTAAGATTTGTTTCTTTTGTTTGAAAGTTATCCTTTATCATTATTAGGCACCCCACCTTTAAATTAATTAGTTTAGTTCATTTGTAATTTTCTTTGTGTCTACTTTAATTAAATAATTAATTTTTTCCACTTTGATGAAATTGCAATTCGGAACAAATGGGTTATTTCTTAACTGTGCGGAAAATTGATTAAGGAATTTAACAAGCCGATCTCTTTGATTCTCATCAATTGTTAACTTAAGACCATATTGGAATATACCCCTAACTTCTTCCTTCCAAACTACATATCCATTTAAAGTAATCATCTCACCCATGATCTTTGTTTTGAATTGATAAGTGATATCCGGACGTACAGGTAAATGTATAGTAGATAGAAATCTTAACCCACCTGGCCCTACGTCTTCAATTAAGACTTCTGTACTTCCTAATTCAACATTTTTTCCAAGTATAGAGGTGAGTGTCATTTGTGAACTAAGCGGAAATAACAAATTAATCCTGTAATATCGCCTTCTGTTTGGGAACTTTGCTGTGTTGCTATTAAAGGTCGGCTTCAAAATCATTTTCTTTAATAAATTTTGAAAAGTCTTCTCTGGAACTGGTTTGCTAAAAATATATCCTTGAATTTCATGACATTCTTGTTGTCTCAAGAAAGTTAACTGCTCGATTGTTTCCACACCTTCAGCCACAACATTCATATTTAAGCCTTTAGCCATAAATATAAGTGATTTAATGATTGTTTCCACATTATTTGTTTTTGCAATATGTTTCGTAAAAGATTGATCAATCTTGATTGTATCAATTGGTAAATCCTTTAAATAAGTGATAGAGGAATATCCTGTTCCAAAATCATCTAATGCAACTTTAATTCCAAGACTCTTAATAAATTGTAAAGCACCTTTAACAGCATCCTCATGCTTAATCATGGTTGTTTCCGTGATTTCAAGTTCAATTAGTGAGGGATCTGTATTATTACTTTCCAGAATAGTACTCAATTTTGCTTTCCAATCGCTTTTTAAAAAACGTTGCGCTGATATATTAACTGAAATAGGCACTACTTCGAGACTTTGCAGATTCCATTTTGAAATATTTTGACACACTTGGTCCAATACCCAATCACCAATTTCATTAATAAAACCTGTTTCTTCTGCAAGTGGAATAAATTCAACTGGGGAAACAAGTCCCCATACCGGATGCTCCCATCGTACTAATGCTTCAGCACTTACAATTTTGCCTGTGCTAGAATCAACCCTTGGTTGAAAATATACAACTAATTGATTGTTCTCAATTGATTTTCTCAAATCCCGTTCTAGATAAAACTGTTTGAAGGAATTAATACTTAACGAGGAGGAATAGATTTGATACGTATTTTTTCCGTTTGCCTTTGCCCTATACAAAGCTGCATCTGCATTTTTTATTAATTCCTCAATGGTTTTTCCATTCTCGGGAAATGTACTTATCCCAACACTTGTAGTTATGAGTAATTCGAAATCTTCAATAATAAATGGAAGGTCTAGACAGTCAATGATAGATTTGGCGGCATTAATCGGGTAGTCTGAGTCTTCGTAATCCCAAAAGATAATACCAAATTCATCTCCACCTAGTCTTGCAAATAATGAGTTTTTGTTTAATAACATATTTACTCTTTGACTAAATTCGTATAGTAATTTGTCCCCGATTTGGTGCCCTAGTGATTCATTTATATTTCGAAAACGATCTAAATCTATATAAAGAATTGAAACGTGTTTTTTAACATGTTCTGAAGCTGTGATTAATTCATTTATTTTATTTTCAAAAAGCATTCTATTTGGTAGTTTTGTTAAATAATCGTGAAAAGCCAAATATTGAATTCTTTTTTCATATTCTTTCTGTTCTGTAATATTTGAAATAATACCGTCAAACCTAATGACTTCACCATTTTTGTTAAGGACAGGAAGTGTTTGATCTTGAACCCACACAACCTCCCCATTTCTATGAATAATGCGGTATTGATGATAGAGATTTTCACCTTTTAATTTTTTATGTTGTATATTATGAAATTCAGTATAATCATCCGGATGGATTAGTGAATCCCAAGTAATTTGATTCCCGAAGTCAGACGGAGAATACCCTGTAATCGCCTCAACTCCCTTGGATACCAAATTGTAGTCACCTTTTTTTATGTCAAAAGACCAAATACCTGCATCCAAATTATCAAAAATATGTTCAACCTGATTTTCACTTTCTTTAAGCTTTAGTTCTATCACCTTTCTTTTGGTGATATCTTGAACAGTACCTATAAATCGAACTGGTTTCCTATTTTCGTCTAAGATTACATCCGCTTGGTTATATAGATGAATCGTTGTCCCATCCTTACGAAGAATTCTAAATTCAAAACCAAAATTTCGTCTTTCTTCAATAGCAGATAGAATAGCTTTTTTAAATTTTTCCCGATCATCGGGATGAGCAAGTTCTGTAATACTATCAAATGTTGGTACAAATACCTCAATATTTTCAATTCCGTATAGCACATACATCTGATTCGACCAATATGCTTCATCCTCCATAATGTCATAATCATAGCTTCCGATTGCACCTACTTTTTGCGCTAATTCAAGGCTACTTTTGATTTTGACCAATTCTTTTTCATGTTCAACGTACTTTGTTATATCTCTTGCAAACGCATAAACAATTGCCGTTTCCCGATCACTGATGATTGGTATTAGATTAACATCGATATTAATTAAATTCCCATTTGCCTGTGAGATAGCCGTTTGATAATTTTGTGGTTTCCCCTGTAATGCAAGTTGAAAATATTTTTTTCTTTTATATTTGTCATTACTATAAAAATACTGTTGTATCTTACTCGGTAATTCCTTTTCACTATATCCGAATGCCTTAATTACCGACTGGTTAAAGTGCAATAGTTTCCCATTCCCATCAAATGCTAAAACTGCATGTGGATGATTATCTATTAGTTCTTTTATTAGAAATAAATCATTCCCAATTTCAGTATTTTTCGTAGATAAAAATTTTTCATCATTTGAAAACATAGTAAGTTGTTTAAAAAAAGATAATTTAGCCATTTGTATCCCCCTTTAAATCACGGCATATTTTTATGTAACAAACTGTATTCGAAACTATTAAAATGCGTTAGTGTCTATGTTGTATTTCAAAAACGTTTTTGCTCAAACATTTAGATAAGATTGAAATTCATAATCATATCCCTATGTTGTTTATGATAAAAAGTACTAATTTACACAAGACTTTCTTACTATTGGTGCTTACATGCTAATTTTGCCGTAATTTGTCAAAAAAAAGAATCACCTTTGATTCCTATTCATATAGGAAGGGGTTCTTATTTCCTAATAGGAAGGGGGTCCTATATTCTTCTAGGAAGGATAGTGTAGTTATACTAGATAGGCATTACTATTTTGTTTATCCGTTATTTTAACCATGTTTATTAGAAAAAAGATAACTGCACCGAAAACGGGAGTTATCCTTTCCTTCCGACTATTTTAGGTAACCCGACTACCATTGCATTGTTGCTTTAGGCTCGTGGCTTTGCGTCCTTACCTTTAGATAAGTTTGCCTATATCGTTATAGAACTTATTAACCATATATAATATATTAGTAGTATAAAGATTAAGACAAAAGCACTATATATTCAACAACGTAAGCCAAATACCAGGAAGTACCATAAAATATTTTGTATTATTAAATATCTAAATAATTCCCTTCTTCTGTGCTTTTTTATCACATATTAATTTGTTAATTCATTAAATTTTTTTGCATAGTCGTAATAAAGACAAGTACTTTGCAAACAAGATTAATTAATGACTGAGTCAGGAGAAACTGGTTACGATGGCACGTTTACAGTCGATGCAGATGAAAACACTCAAACCTTTGAACAGTCGCTTTCTATTAAAAATGAGGAAATATAAGAAACCCAAAAGATAATGGGAGATCGGGGTAAGTAAAGGTTGTACCGATGGGAAGACCTAAAAAGATCAAAAGAAAGACCATAAATTTGAACATAAAGCCCCATCAATGTGATGGGGAGCTTACTTTTCTGGTGACGAAACCTAATAAACAACAGATCGTCTTCCAAATTAAATAGTTTGAAAGAAAATGCAGTGATAATACAGATGGACTATTGGTTTTTTTCTACTAATACTTAACTCCAACAAAAGCAAATTAAAATTTTATTACCCTTTTAAATAATTCATTTTACTTCCTTGAAGAAAATCACAGTTGGTTAATAGTGGGTTTATTATTGGAAATATTTGATGTGTACCCTTTTTTTGATTAGCAAGGTAATATGAGTTTCAGAGAGTGATAGACGACGCAAATATACAAAGATATAAAGAGTCAAAAATCGTTCTCATTCTGCAACAAAGGCAAACTAGTTGAAAAATTAGGACGCAAAGCTACAGACCTACTGTGATGGTAATCACTATGGTGGCTGGGCCGCTGAAGAATGGAGAATGATACTCACACTATGAGTTGAAATTCAATATTCTTCCGATTCAAACAAAAAATTTGTGTTGGAGGGATTTTTTTTATGGAGAAAATCAAGTTCGTTTCTATAAATCAATCAAACAATCATTCTAAGGGAGGAAACAAAATGAATAAATCATTATTCAAAAAAATAATTGTAAGTGCTATGGCTTTCGGTATCGCCGCAACTGCATTTAACACACAATCATTCGCTGCTGAAACAACAACTTCAACAGTTTCAGGTGGAGAGTTAACTGGTGGAACAATCACATTTCAAGGTTTACCTGCAACATTAAATGGTAAGCAAGTAATCTCAAATGCAGACTGGGCAATTGCTGATATTACTGATGCTCGTGGAACCGGTAATGGGTGGAGCCTTACTCTAACACTAACTCAATTTGCAGAAGTTGATGATATTAACGCTTATGTAACTGGTGGTAAAACACTTGAAAAAAACTCTCTTAAAGTATCAACAGTTCCTACAATTTCAAAGAAAGATTCTACTTCTTCTGATATAACAACAATCACGCCTGTTGGTTTAGAAACAGCACTTGATACTCGAAGCCCTGTAAAACTTTTAGCTGCTGCTGCAGATGGAGGTATGGGATCATACACATTCGGTAAATTAGGTGTACAATTAACAATTCCTGCTAATGCTTATGCAAAAACTTACAAAACAGATGCAACTGTTACTTTAAACACTGCTCCTTAATAAACGGTTAATTTTCTAAAAGTCCTCCAATACTAAGGGGGACTTTTTTTATAGGAGTGGTTATATGACATACCGAAAAATCCCTTCGATATTGTTTCCCCTAATAATCATATTTTTCCCTTCTTTTATGATTTATGCAGAAGGAAATGATTTTGAATTTCGGGTGGAACCTATTTTTCCTGAATCCCAAATTGGAAATCAAGGTTATTACCACTTCAAGGGGAAGCCGAATGAGACTATCACGTTACAAGCAAGGGTTATTAACGACAGTGAAAAAGATTTAAACGTAACTATTCGCAGTTTGAATGCTTATAGTGGAAATCAGGGCATTATATATCAAGAAGAACCTATTTTAGAAGGAGCCTCAATCACAAATGACTCCTATCAATTAACAAAGGCAGCCACAAACCATTCTGAATTAACCGTTGGTCCTTTGGAATCAAAAGTTGTGGAGTTTACTATCAAAACCCCTGAAATAAACGGCACTCTACTTGGTAGTATGGAATTTCGGGTCTTTCAAGGAACAGAAGAATTAACACAAAAGGAAGAAAATTCCCAACTATTAATTGATCAATATAAAGCAGTTAATCTTGGAGTACAAGTGGATGTAACTGATTATAAAGAAACACCGACTCTAACGCTAAAGGATCCGTTATACTCTCCCGAAGAAATGGCTATCATGGTTCCTATTGACAATTCTCACCCTGTAATCGTGCCTAATATTACTGGAACATATAAGGTTACGAAGCGTAAAGATGATTCGTTTTCCCTTGCAGGAGACATTCCATCATTTAAAATGGCTCCTATGACAGCCTTTCATTACCCGATAAGATGGTCTGGAGAAACTTTAGAGCGTGGTGATTACCAAGTCACGTTTGCACTTGATGTGAATGGAAACTCTCAAACCTATGAACAGTCCCTTACCATTAAAAATGAGGAAATAAAAGAAACTCAAGAAAAGATGGAAGAACGTGGAGAGGTAGAGGTTACGCCTAAATCATTCCCATGGACAACTTTAATCATTGGTATTCTTGTGGTCGTTATTATCATTTTGGCTTTGATGATGAGAAAACCTAACACTCAAAGGAAAGACCGTAAGTATCCTGGTCAAGATTCAAATGGAACTTAAAAACAGATTAATTTTTTAAAATAATAATTTGGTTTTTTGAGGAAACTAAAAGCAATTAGGGAGGGATAAAATGCAAGCCTTTTTTCGTATAGGATTGATTTTAATATCATGGGGCACTGTTTTTTTTCTCCCCAAAAAGTCGTTTTTTAAATATCTACCTGTCACACTTTTTTCATCTATAATTATTTTAACAGAATATCTATTGGGTGCTCCTCGAAACTGGTGGAAAGCAAAGGGGGGTATTAAAACGATAGCCAATAATGGATTAGCATTTGCTTTTGGACCTTATTTCATAGGTAGTCTTTGGGTATTTCGTTTAACTTATGGGAGGTTTTGGTTATATACTCTTCTTAATATAATTTTAGATTGGATACTTGCTTATCCATTAAATACATTTTTCGAAAAAATCAATCTCTATAAACTAAAGAAAATTAAACCAATTCATCTATTTTTATTTTCGTTGGGTTATTCATTTTTGAATTATGTTTTCCAATTAATTTTTGATAAAAGCCAACCGACCGAACAACAAATACACCAAAGTCAGAAAAGGTCTTAGGGATTAATCTCTAAGACCCTTCATTCTTTAGTTAACAAGAAAATGGCTGCCGTATTTAGCAGCTAGTTCTTGAAGTAAAGCACCCGCAAACCATCCGCCAAAACAGTGCTGCACCACAGAAATTGAAATTGGTTAGGAACTTATAAAGAAATTATTGAAAATAATGGAGAAAATTTATTTTAATAGATTATGTAAAACGATAATTGATTAAGATGACATAAAACCCTGAGCTCGTTGAAATGTTTTTTCACGAATTCGGGGTCTTGTTGACTTTAGGTTTAATTTCACCTAATCGTTACGCTTTAAATTGGTTTGTACTGCATTTGTAATTTATTTCTGAATACCCAAACTACCCCCTTCCGAAAACCTCCCCCTAAACACACACATTCTTCGGTTCGAGTTAAAATAAAGATTTCCGACTGCCCCCCAATTTTAGACCTTTTCCGATTCAAATATGGCTATTTTCCGGCCTGTTTCTCCGCATTTTTTTCACGTTTTTTCGGGAGTTAAAATAATAATTTCCGATTTCAGAAGGTAGAAAAATCTGAGAAAAGAATGAATTAGACCTTCGTTCTCTTTTTGATTAAATACTTGATTATGGTATAGAAGTAAACGATGTTAATTTACATCGCAAGATTTCACCTAAGCAAGCGGCAATACCTCTTGAAGCAAAGAAAACAGCTCAGATTTTTTGGATGCTTCTTTTCGCTGCTTGCTAATACTTTCCGCGAAATACTCTTCTTCTTCCTCCAATTCCTGATCGTATAACTCTTGCAATTTTCTAGTTAACACTCCATAAAAATAGGCAAAAGGATTATGAACCATATTTCTTTTTAGCTTGATAACCATTTGTTTGAACGCTTTGATCGATAGCTCAATCATATCTACACATTCCCCGTCACGGTTGTTTTTACTAGCTACAATGGTTGCCATTTTCCAATACTCCTCGATAATTTTTGCTTCAGGAAAAAATGGTTTTACAGCTTCTACAAAGGATACAGGAACTTTATCACTTGTAAATGTGAAATCGAGAGGAGCGTCCTTACGTTCTTTTATATGTTTTTTAGTTTTAAAAGGATTACTAGTTTCTTTAGGGTGGTTCAAAATTTCCGTTTTAGGTGGTTCATGATGAGTTGAATTCATTTCGGGGAAACGATTAAACACGTAAAGATTGCTAGATTGTGAGCCATTCTTACGCTCCGTTTCGTAAACTGTAAAAATACCTAAAGCCACAGCTTTTTGAATCATCCGTTTAAAAGTAGAACGAGACACACCATGTCCATTGTATTCTTCATGGATGGACTTCAGCATCGTACCAATCTTTGCATTGCAAACGCCTGGGATTTTTGCTGAATAACGAACAAGGCGTTTTAACCCAACAAGCTCACCTTTTGAAAAATCATCCTTGTACTGAAGCATCCACATCTCCATATGACTGTTGAATTCCTGTAAACTACTAAAATTTGAATAGCCCTCAAACTGATCAATTGTGCCCGATTTTAAATTCATAAAAAAGCACCACCCTTTCAATGTTGTTATAGAAAGGTGGTGGTAAAAAAGGGGCATCCGTTTTAAAATCTTATCGTGGAAAATTTTTGAAAAATAAAAGGAACTTCCCCCAATGTGTACGATTCATGCGCTGAGTTCGGTTCCTTTAATTGTTATCATTACTATTATTCAAGTGTAAATTACTGTGAGATCGGCGTGCTCCTAACAGTGACAGCTGATACCCAGGAATTGTCGACACAGGTAGCAAAAGCATTCAACCCATTGCTTCTGCATCATAACATTTTCCCGGACCACCAGATGCCTTTCTTTGGATTTATTTTCCCCATCGGAAATTAAGAGGCAGGGCCTAACCCCAAGTGCGTATTCCAACAGGTATATGCTTAGATCTTAGGATTCCCTCGACAGCTTTTTGTCTTTCATTCTTTAAGTCTAAATAGATTGAAGAAACAAATACCTGTAACTTTTTTTCAACTATTTCAATCACCAATGATATGAAATAATTTAGGCCCATTCCAAATTGCTTGTTGATATTCTCTTATCCAGTAAGCCTCTTTTTCCAAAGTTAATGACTTCCAAATTCTCTCTTCCCCAATAATAACTTGCAGATGTGGTATTTTCTTGCGGTAAATGCCACAATATCAATAATGATTCAACATCAGCTAATTTCTTAGACGAATATTTTTCACCATCAGGGAATTCTAATAACCCTAATCTAACTTGTATTTTCCCTTTTACATTTCCTAGCCAAACTTTATGATGCTCACTTAACCTTTGCGAAAAGGGTCTACTAGTTTTTCCTATATACAACAATGTTTCTTTTTCACCGTATACTCTATAGATTGCATAAATTCCTGAATAAAGGGCTAATTCATTATTATAAAAATCATCAAGACTGTATGCCCCATGCCACCTAATATGTACAGTTGTCATTTTTTATCACCACACCATCACTATTTAAATACAATTTCTTGTTTCCTATCTCCTTTTATCATTGCATATTCCTCTTCTATCAAAATGGGAGCCACATACGAAGCAAGCGCTCTAGTAGATACATGTTCTAATAGCCAAGCCCCCATACTATCTTTAGGTGGATTAGTAAAGGAAGTTCCAATAGATACGGTTCTTCCTTTAAAATAATTTATTAATTCCTTATATTGTTCAGCTGTAATAACAGCATATTTGTTGTGACCAAACAGAATAGTGGTCCCTTTTTTAACCGAACCTTTATAAGAAAAAGGCCTGTTTTTGGTTAATGTCTTTAATTCAACCTCACCGGAACGATCGAAAGGTTGGCTTACCTCTTTGCTATTCCAAATTTGAACTACATCTTCAAGCTGTATTAATGTATCCAATACCTTATCAGGTTCCTTCCGATTTCTTTCTAAATAATCAATTAGTGGTTTCCACTTATTCATTAATTCATTCAAATCCTTAACTTCATCTTTTTTCAATATTTTTCCCACAAAAAAACTCCTCCCTATTCAAAAATATATCTTCTATGTATATAGGTATATTTTACCATATAACTATTTGTTACAAGATTGAAACTTCTTTTTCAAAAAGGGATAATAGGGAAGTTTATATGAAATAAAAATTGGCAAGAATGGAGAATTAGAAAATAGCCGAAATAGCAAGGGTGGCATGAAAAAGACCCAGAATTCGTAAAATTTGCTTTACAAATTCGGGTCTTTTTGACATTTTATTTAGGTTATAATAATAACGCCAACTCGAAAATCGAAAACACTTCGACTAGTATTAAATATATTATCCCATACTATATTAACACCAATTTAGCGATCGCCTCCGTGTGGCTTGAGTAGTGATCGCAGACACTTTGATGTAGTAGTGTTACCTCGTAAAGATTTCGTAACTTGTTATACTTTGCTTAAGATACGGGTCAATGTAGTTATTTAAGAGGCAAAACAAAAGACGAAAGATTGATATTTCGTCTTTTTTCTCATTTATGGAGTAAAACAATTATATGGAATCTAAAAGCACTTATGTTAGATTAACCCAATCTCTCTTAAAAATTGAGAAGGTTCTTGATTCATATATCCATATCGAGTCTTGCTAAATTCAGTATAACTTAAAAATAACTTACTCTTTGTTCGTGTTATTGCCACAAAAAAATTCCTTCTTTCTTCTTCCAATGTTCGGGACTTCTCAATTGCACGAAAGTCGGGAAAAATCCCTTGATTAAGAGAAACGATAAATACATAATCAAACTCCAGACCCTTCGCCGCATGACCAGTAAGCAAAGTTACACCCTCTTGATTTTGGTTTCCTTTTGGTGAAAGTGCCAAATAACTAAGGAAGTCACCAAGGTTCCATTCAGATTCTTCTCTCTCTCTTTTGTATAAGCGAATAATTGAGCGAAGATGAGTTAAGTCATTTTTAAGGGCATTATTTTCTTCGTTCTTTTCCTCTTCTAAACTTTCAATACCTGTTAAATCCATAAATATCTCTTCGATATATTCTAGAAAATAAGCCTTTCTATTTAATACTTTTTTTAATGTTTCCGAAAGTTTTGGCTTTTTTTCTTGTATAGCCTCAATAAATTTAGTGAATCGTGTTTGATCTTTTAGATTGAATAAATCATCAGAATTCAAGACAAAATAATCACAAAGAATATTTATATAGACTTTATCTTCCTCGTTAAAGACCGACTGCAGTACTGCAATGGTGAGTTTTGCCTCTTTTGAAAGAAAACGTTCACTTGTACTTGGATAATTATAAGGTATTCCCATATTTTTCAGGTCATTTTCTATTCGTTTTAAAGCAAATCTATTTCTTGCAATAATACATGTACTGTTGTATTCATTAATTTCACGAATTTTTTTAGTTATGTCTTTACTCTCTTCTTCAGGGTACCTATATTTATTAAGTACAATTGATTCTCTTTCACCATATTTATTTGCTCTTAGATCTTTTTTAGAGTCTAATCTATTCATATTTAATTTAATAAGTTGATTTGCCATGGCTAGTACAGATTCTGGGCAACGATAATTCTCAAACATTTGTATAGTCTTTGCACTGTAAATTTTTACAAACTCTAATAAATATTCAAATCTTGCATCGTTCCATTCATAGATAAGTTGGTCCTCATCAGCAACAATAAATAAATTTTTATAATCATCACCACAAAAAGACTTAACGAGTTCAAATTGTGCTTTGTTTGTGTCCTGTGCTTCATCAATGAGTAAATGTTTAAAAACCCTACGATATTGTTTTGCAACAAATGGCTTTTCGGTAAATAGACGATAGGTTAATAATAATAAATCTCCATAATCAATTGCATTATTTTCTCTTAACTTTTCATCATAAAGTCTGTAGACCAAACGAAAGGATTCATCATAAACTCTACTATTGGCTGGCATATTCTTTGGAGTTCTCAATTGGTTCTTAAGTCTTGAGATTCCATTTAATAATTTTGTTGCGTCATTCTTTAATAACTGCCTGTTAGAGTACTTCGAAAGTAGAGGGTAGGTAGTTGTATCTTCTTTTTTAAGTTCCTCCAGTATTGCCTCTATTAAAATTTCCACATAATTATTAGTATCTGATGACTGATCATAAATAGTGAACTCATTATTTAAACCTATATAACTTCCATACTTCCTCAGTACTTCAAAACAAAAACCATGAAATGTACTTATAAATAATCTATTTACGCCTTCCCCTACGAGATGTTCTACTCTCTCTTTCATTTCATTTGCTGCCTTTGTAGTAAAAGTAAGGGCTAATAGTTTAAATTTTTCTTCCTTTGTTTCTGATATAATTCTTGCAATCCGCCTCGTTAACATATGTGTTTTCCCAGAACCTGGTCCTGCAATAACGAGTAGTGGGCCACTGTTATCTAGAACTGCTTCTTTTTGCTGGTTGTTTAATCCCTCTGTAAAATTAATCATTAATCCACCTCCTTAATTTTTAAAATATCCCTAATTCTTTTAAATTGTTCTTTTATTTCTGAAGGTAGTTCAAGATTGTTATTCAAAATATACTCGGCTAAAAACTCAGAAAATAATGTTTTCCCATGACTGTCAATAAATTTGTTAATCATTTCTTTTACGGTGTATTCATTGTTGTGTTGCTTTTCAATATTCCCCTTATAATGTTCAAATTTACCTTCGCCAAATTTTTGAACAATAATTTTCAAAAAGATTTCTTCTCCAAATGTATTGATGCAATATTCCTCAAAATCCATTCCTTGTGGTAAAAATAAAACATTGCTATTTATGTGTTCATTTGTAAAGCCATTTGATAATACTGAGCTTTTGACCTCTCTAACTGTATCTTCTTCCCCATCAGAAAAGATTAGCCACGGTAAGCTAAATGCTTCTTCGCTCGCAATCTTTAAAAATGGACTATAATTCTTTCCTTCGCATGAAATAACAGATACACCCAATCTTCCTAATGAAGCACCAAGGTACCTTAACCCTAGCATTTCAAAGAAAATTTTCTCACTATCCCCCTCACATAATAGTAACAAAGAAGAGAACAATAATTCAGTATTTTTAAATTGAGTATATCTCTTTAAAGAATGATGATCACTTTGGGATAAGAATAAATTATTTTTGTAAGCCTCTTCTGGTAAACCAAAGGGTAATTCTTTCTTATACAATGGGATTTGCTTAACTTTAGTTTCTCCATTATTAGTTCTAAATAAAATAAAATCACTAATGTTTGCTTGGTCTACTATATATGGGGAATGTGTACTAACAATTTTTTGTCCTTTAATTTTCCTTAACTGTTCAAATATTGCACGCTGGGAATGAGGATAAACATGTGCCTCAGGTTCTTCTATTCCAATTATTGGAGTTACCTCATTATTTTCAATGATTTCTGGGAGTAATATATCA
>NZ_JBALOP010000015.1:115720-116162 GCF_036962685.1 Bacillus sp. JJ1566
ATTGTAAAAATAGCAATGTTTTGTGTCCCCATTCCATGTTTATCTATAGGAAGTGATATATTGGAATCAGCTGTTTTTAAATAGAAAGTTAGTCCATCTAGTAACTCCCATGACCTAGAAGATATTGCCTTTAATGTAATATTGTCAGCTTCACCACTTATTTTAATGCTTTGTTCTATTTCCTTTAGTCGTTTAACAACTTCCGCTAACTTACTTTCATCAGAGATAAGCAACCTATCTAATAAGTTCATTAATCTAGCTATCTTTTTTTCTTTTGAGGAATAGTCTATTGATTTTTTTATCTTTCCCCAGAAAGAAGATTGGCTTTTAATTTCACTTTGAATATTTCTCAAAGTTTCTAGATAAAAAAACGGGAAGTATGATAAATGGTCATACTTTTTTACAGAAATATTTTTCCCAGCAACCTCATTGTAATTTTGAT
>NZ_JBALOP010000016.1:0-5564 GCF_036962685.1 Bacillus sp. JJ1566
AAAAATAAAATTAAACGTTGACGCTTGTATTGTGTTCAGTTTTCAAAGAACTTTTTTTGATTCATCGCTCAGAGGCGACTTTATTAATATATCATGCTGACAACTTTGAGTCAATATTTTTTTTGAGATATTTTTTAATATCAGTGATTGTCAACGACGACGATTATTAATATATCATCATCTAAAACGCATGTCAATAATCTATTTTAATTATTAAAAGAGGACCATATTATCATACAATCCTCCCCTCTTCATTTATCCCTTTTTACTATTTACCTTCTTTGAACGAATATACCTGCTGCATTCTGATGGTTCAGCAATTCTTTTAAATAAACGAAACAAGATTTGATATCTTTCTTCCATTGCTCTTTTTACAATATGATCAATCCTTGAATCTCCTACATCAAAAAGGATCTCGTCCATCTCTCTTTTTAGAAGGTATTCTAATTCTTTAACTTCCTTCTGATCAACTAATAATCCAATCATAGTTTCACCCCAAGTTTATTGTAATTCTAATTATTACCAAATTTAGTTATTTTATGAATCAATTTCCGCAAGAGTTTTACACATACAAATTGGATGACAAGCATATTATTTTTACAGAAGAAGCTTTGGACAAGGAGGATTATAATGAATTTTTTCTACATCCTGAGTAGCAAAAGGATTAAACAAACATTAATTATTCTTTTTGCTTCCTTATTTACTGCCAGTATTTTTTATATAGAAAAAGGCAATATTGCTCCTGTTTTTTCAACCGAAAATGGACCACGTGTGATTTATACAGGAGAAAAAAGCGAAAAGGCGGTTGCGCTCACCTTTAATATCAGCTGGGGGGATACAAAGGCCCTTCCAATTATCGATGTCTTAAAAAATGAAGGGGTCAAAAATGCAACGTTTTTCCTTTCCGCTTCTTGGGCTGAGCGACATCCACAAATTGTGGAACGGATCGTGAAGGACGGACATCAAATTGGAATCAAGGGTTATGATTATAAAAACTATACCCAATTAGAGGATGCACAAATCAAAAAGGATGTTTTCAAAGCCCAGGATGCATTTAAGAAAATGGGGGTCAAAACCGTTTCATTTGCTCGAACACCCGACGCTAATTTTGATTCTAGAGTAGTGAAAGTATTAGACTCTCTTGGGTATACACTCATTCATTGGAGTATAGATTCAAATGACTGGAATAATCCTGGAGTAGCCACAATTACAAGCAATGTTTTAAATAAAGTAAAGGGCGGAGATATCATTTTGTTCCATGCCTCAGATTCAGCCAAGCAAACGGCTGAAGCTCTTCCGGAGGTATTAAAAGGAATAAAAGGAAAGGGTCTCTCATTTGTGACGGTTAGTGACATGCTAAATAATGCTGATGTAAAAAGCGAAGTGGTCGAATAATCACCTAACAAAAAAGCTGATCCCAATGGGTCAGCTTTTTTGGTTTGTTATTTTTGGGAGGATTAATAATTGATAAGCGTTACAAATTAAAAGTGGATATATCATTAAATATAACCAGCTTGTATCATTTACTCGGATGGCTGGCACCCATTCTATTACAGATACAACAAACATAAAGAAGACAGCTGGGATGAATGCCTTACTATTTGTTTGTTTACTTTTAAAGAATGCAATGATTAATGAAAATACTAAAATCAATATGGGTATCCATACATATGATGAGATGGTTTGGCCTCCTGTTGCAAATACCTTAAAACGAAAATAAATTAAATCAAATAATACAAAAGCAATTAACACAATTTGTGCAGGACTCCAAGCGCCCTTGAATAATCCAAGTCCAAAACGGTGAACGGTTAGATAGGCAAAGAACCCCATTTGGCTAATAATACTAAAAATAAATCCAGCACCAATGAACCAAAATACTACAAGAAGTATTTCAACGAAATCAGCAGCTAAAAATAATTCTTTATATTCACTCCATTTAATGGCAAATCCAACAATAATTGTGCTAAGCGCACCAACTAGTAAGGTAGAAAGAAATAACCTTACCCAATTTCGACTTTTCACGACAAAATCCCCCACTCTATATATTCAAATATGATTGTACCAAAACGAAGGGGATGAATGCCAGTTTCTCACCATTCAATGAGTGAATATTTTTTAACAAAAAAAAGCATATTAACAAATAAGGATCCCTTATGAAAGGAGCTTTATGAATGAAAAAGTGGATGTCGCTCCTCCTCATTCTTAGTTTTCTATTGGCTATTGTGGGGTGTGCCCCAGCGAATGTTGAACAAAATCGAATGGATTATGAAGAAACCAAAAAGATGGTTGTCGATATATTAAAAACCGATGATGGTAAAAAAGCAATTGAGGAACTCATGCGGGATGAAAAGTTTAGGCAGCATCTTGTCATGGATCAAGTCATTGTAAAAGATGCCATTCAGGAAACACTTACCTCTGACAATGGGGTTGAATTTTGGAAAAAGACGTTCGAGGATACAAAGTTTGTGGAAGAATACGCAAAGAGTATGAAAACGGAGCACGAAAAGCTCATTAAAGACTTGATGAAGGATCCTGATTATCAAAAAATGGTGATGGATATCTTAAAAAATCCTGAGATGGAACAACAATTCACGGATGTTCTTAAAAGTCAGGAATTTAGAAAGCATCTTCAAACGGTAATAAGTGAAACACTAGAGAGCCCGTTATATAAAGCGAAGATTGAAGATATTCTCATAAAAGCTGCGGAAGATATGCAAAAACAGGAAAAAGCAAAAAAGGATGAAGGCCAAGGAAGCGGAAGCAGTAAATAGCCTTTTAACCAAAAAATAAAAAAGACCCTCCTAAATTTCCGGAGGGTCTTTGATTTAGATTGCATCAATTACACGTTGTGCAATTTCATTATAGATTTTTCCAGTTGGGTGGTCTTCCTCATATACAGAAGGTGCAAAGTCATCATCATTCCAGTCAGGCTGACCTAATGGAATTTTTCCTAGTAAAGATGTTTGAAGCTCTTCAGTTAGCTTCTCACCGCCGCCTTTACCAAATACATATTCCTTTTCACCAGTTACCTTGCTTTCAAAATAAGACATATTCTCGATAACGCCTAAGATTTCGTGCTCTGTCCGAAGCGCCATTGCACCCGCTCTCGCTGCTACAAATGCAGCTGTTGGATGTGGAGTAGTCACGATAATTTCCTTACAATGTGGAAGCATCGTATGTACATCTAACGCAACATCCCCTGTACCTGGAGGTAAGTCGAGAACTAAATAGTCAAGGTCTCCCCACTCAACCTCATTAAAGAAGTTATTCAACATTTTCCCAAGCATTGGACCACGCCAGATAACTGGTGAATTGTCCTCTACAAAGAAGCCCATTGAAATTACCTTTACCCCTTTTCTTTCGACAGGGATAATTTTCTCGCCACGTACTACAGGGCGCTTTGTGATTCCCATCATGTCTGGAACACTGAATCCATAGATATCAGCATCAATAATTCCAACCTTTTTGCCTAGTCTTGCTAACGATACGGCCAGGTTTACGGAAACGGTTGATTTACCAACCCCTCCCTTACCACTGGCTACGGCAATAAAGGTCGTTTGATTTACTGGAGATAATAAAGGAGCTGCTTCTCCTGATGGTTCAGTCTTAAATTTTGCTAGTTCTTCTGGTGATAGGTCGGTAAAACGAAGACCTACAGAATCTACCCCCGCTTGTTTTAATGCATTTACAATTGTAGTTTGAAGCTGAAGCTGCTCACCTGTACCAGTCTTTGATAGTGCGATTTTTACACTGACATGCTTCTTTTCTTCTTTTATTTTAATCTCTTGGATTGCATTCGTTTCCTCGAATGTTCTATGTAAGAAAGGATCTTGCAATTGATTTAATACTTCTCTCACTTGTTGCTCAGTTAACATAAAAACACCACCTAAATTCTGTATTCGGTTTCACTCCTTCCTCATTATACCATACCTGTCCCAATTTACAGTGTGAGGAGTGTCATACTTAGTAGTATTTTAAGCTGGAATTTTTGCTTCGCTTGACAGGTTTTGCGTCAATATCCGATATTTGCGTCGTGTTCCGAGGATTTGCGTTGTTATCACATTTTTTGCATCGTAGCCAAATTGCGTCGAAAACCAGATAGGTTACATACCCACCCCCGATCTTCGTGTCAAACCAACATGAAAATACCCACCTTTTAATCAGGCGGGTTTGTTTCATTTGAGAAATATCGGTTAATTCCGGTATAAATGGAGGCTGCGACCTTGTCTTGGTATTTATCTTGTACTAATAGGGCTTTTTCCTCCGGGTTTGAGAGGAACCCTACTTCTACAAGTGCACCAGGTTTCTTTGCACTTTTTAATAAATACACGCCATTGATCGCTTTTGCTTGTCGTGTTGTATTTCCGAGATTGTTTCGAAGCTCGTCCTGAATAAATTTGGCTACCTCTTCATTTTCCTTGAAGGTACTGAAGTAAAAAGTTTGTGCCCCTCTCCATCTTGGTGAAGGAATGGCATTTAGATGAATACTTATAAATAAATCCGCTTCTGATTCATTGATGATATGAACCCGTTTCTTTAAATCCTCTGTTTTTCGTTTACTGTACCCTCTCATTCCGTCCGGTGCTAAATCTATATCTTCTTCCCTTAGCATTTGTACAAAAGCACCCTGCTGTTGTAAGTAATCGCGGAGTTTATGGGATATTTCAAGGGCAATGTCCTTTTCCTGAATGTCACCGCTTGCAGCTCCTCCGTCAGGTCCACCATGACCCGGGTCAATAATAATGAACTTCCCTGATAGAGGTAAACTCCATGGGTCCCATACATCTTTATCCATAAATCGATATTGTATAAATATAAATAAAACCGCAACTCCTAAAAGGATGCCCGTAATTTTTAGTTTCTTATTCATCATTTCCCTCCTGCATGTCCCTACATTAACTATATGGGACAAGGAGAGTATATATGATTAAAAATTCTAATGCAATTTTAGCCGGTGTCTTTTTTCTCCTTTCTGGAATCCTTCCGTCCACCAATAAGTGACATAGTGCTCGCATGAGTAATAGAGGGACTCGTTTACATATCCTTGATCACCAATATGACCCCAGTAGCATATGAACTCATATAATGCATCAATAAGATTCTTTTCAAATCTGTAACATCGCATTCTAACTTCTTCAACAGATTCCCCGTAGTAACCGAATTTGCTATATTTAGCCCCTAATAAATAGGATTCAATTGCAACATCAATGCAGCCTTCTTCAATGGCACTTCCAAGAATGGTGCCCATTCTAAAAAAGCTGCTAAACGAGTTCGTGACGCTCTTTTTAAGTTCTTCTAACGAAAGTTCACGCAGCATTTTACGTTCATACTTGATTTGCTTCTCTTTCCGTTTTTCTTTGAAGGTTGTAATTACATTCATAAACTAAGAAACCCCCTTTGACAAATAGTTTCCTACTGTACCCGCGTAAACATGCGCAAAACACAAACTACCTCAATTGCCAAATTAAACTATGCATGAAGAGCATTTTACCTGGAAAATTACCGAGTATAGCTCTTCATGGGGTTTATGAAGAGCATTTCACTTAATTTTTAACGCCGTTTTA